>CALJJR010000033.1 GCA_937973905.1 uncultured Arenicella sp.
CTGGAAAACTCTAGTTTAGAACTGTCTCACTAATGGGGGAGCTGACAGTCTGCCGCGAGAAAGGTTCAGTACCGGGAGCGTCCAGTAAAATTTTATTCAATGGATGAGCTAATCAGATGGGCCCTTTTCGGTGTGGAGCCAGATCATAATCGGCTTCAGTACTCTCATCACGCATTTAGAAAATCTACGGAGTGGGAATATGAAAAGGAGTGGAGAGTTGTAGATATGTGTCAGTACTCTAGGAAATCTGAGTTATTCGTAGACCATCGATTCGTTGCACAACAACTACAGAAAGTCATTTTCGGCTGTAGGGCTGATGGAGCAATAGTTCGCGTTTTAATTGAACTGGCAAGAAAGATAAACCCGAAGGTGGAGTTATTACAAGCTCAGAAGAACGTCGGCGAATACTCCCTCGATTTCAAAATTCTTTGAGCGTTGGCTTTGAAGGTGTTACACAATGACACAAGACAAGCGGCCCTCGTTACTTTGAATAATCCCAGTGTCCAGTAAAGGCAATCAACGGTCAGAAGCATGATACTCAAAGTCACTTAAGTTTTAACGCCAGATCTTCTGCCTTGAGATGGGTGTACGCATTCAGCATCTTAAGATCTTTATGCCCAGTTATGCTAGAAACCTCGATCACATTTAAACCCTGCTCAAAGAATCTACTCGTTGCTTCATGTCGTAAATCATGAAAACGGAAATTCTGAATGTCGGCACGTTTTAGTGCTCGACCAAAAGCCATTCGAATAGCATATGCTGTAGTCTCAAAAACACGATCACCCTTGGCCGGTAGAGACCTCAATACAGATAGGGCTTTTTCCGAAAGTGGAACTCTACGAGCATCACCGTTTTTTGTCTGTGGTAAGAATGCGGTCCTGGCTTCCAAGTTTACGTTTTCCCAGGTTAAAGCTAAAATCTCCCCTCGTCGCATTGCAGTTTCTATGGCGAATATTACTATCGGTTTTATCCAGTGGTTACGACAAGTCTCAAATGCTTTTATCAACCGATCGAGCTCCTCTTCGTCTAATCTACGATCTCGAGGTTTCGCTGCTGGTGGTCGTGCTACATTATCAAGCGGATTGGTTCTTATCGCTATACCCCATTCGCGGATGGCATAGCCAATAGCATAGTTTAGAATTGCCATATCCTTACGTGCCGTCGAACTTGAAACTGTTCGTAAACGTTTATCTCTCCAGCTCGCCAGCATTGAGGGGCTCAATTTCTCCAACGGCACTTGTGCCATTGGGTCTTCGATCGCAGTCTTCAATCGGTACTGCTCTTCCTCGTATCCCTTTTTCTGAACTGCTACTTGAGTTAGGTAGCGCGTTAACAGCTCCTCAAGTGTTTTCGGAGCCTTGCTGTCCTCATCCACCCATGTTCGAACATCCATCTCCTGCTCGACCGTTCTTGCCCATTTTTCAGCGGCTGCTTTCGTGCGAAAGGTTTTTGAAATTTGTTTCCATCCCTTTCGGCGAATCTGGGCGCGCCAGCCTCCGGCTCGCTTTTCGAAATAGGCCATTTGCTAGCCAATAGAGGGTAAATATTTCATTCCCCCAATATTCCCCCAAAGGAGAATACGGATCAAGCCAAAATGAAGTGAAAGTTCGTAAGTTGTTGTTTTTAATGGTGGCTATGGGTGGACTTGAACCACCGACCCCAGCATTATGAATGCTGTGCTCTAACCAGCTGAGCTACATAGCCATCTTAAACAAGTGTGCCCTGCACAGAGGCGGCAAGGCGAATGGGAGCGTGAAAATACACGCGCTGGCGCAGCCAGTCAAGCCTGTGAATCGATTTTTTGAAGGGATTCTTTACCGTTAGCCAGAATGTTGTCAATCCGCCAACTTCGGTTTTGTTGGCAGAAACATAAATACGCTAATCTGCCCATTTACCATTGCCGACGAGCGCGCTAAATTGGGCGCATGGGTATTTCTCTGCAACCGAGCCGGCTTAAGTGCCATGTGTTGCTTCTTTGCGCCTACTTCTTGGCTTTCTTCTGGCTTACACAACCGGTGTCAGCTAATGACGACTATGCAAAAACAGCTGTTACCGATGGCGTACTCAAACTAGACGATCTAGCTCTGGGCGATGTATTACCGCTTGAACTGAAAGGAAGCTGGCAAGTCATCTGGGGAAAACTTGTTTCGCCAGACGAATTTGATCAGCACTATCAAGGTCACACATTTTCGATACCTGCTCGTTGGAACGATGTTGACGTCGCTGGCTGGGAAGGTGCGAAAGGGGTAGCTACATTTCGAATGTGGTTACGTCTTCCAGAGTACGACGGAGAATTGGATTTTCATACCATTGCCGCACACTCAGCTTACCGTGTATTTATTGATGGAGCACTGGCGGTTGAAAACGGCATCGTCAGTGACGACCCTACAGTCTTCAAGCAGAACCAAGTATCACGACGGTTTGCTGCACAAGACGGTGAGAGCGAATTGATCATGCAGGTCGCCAACTTCACCCATGCTTTTGGTGGCCCTGGTCATGCTCTGACATTGTGGGATCGGCACAAACTCAGCCGCATGCTGGATATCTTGTCGGTTGTTTACGGATTAGTTGCCGGCGTGTTATTTGCCATTGCCCTATTCCATTTGATTTTATTTTTGGCCGATCGCAAAGATCAGAATAGCGCCATTCATTTATGGTTTTCGATTCTCTGCTTTATCATTGTGTATCGAGTGCAAGGCATCAACCCGCTCTTGCACGAGTACTTTCCAAATTCTGAATACTGGAATGACTTGCGTCTGCCCTATGCGAGTTTGTACGCTGCTCCAGCCACGTATTTGCTATTTTTTCGGGCCGTCTTTCGCGAGCAGTTTCCTGACAAATTGACGCTGACGATCGTGGGCATATCAGTAGCAATGTTGGCATTGACTCTTGTCACGTCTGAATTCACCTACACCTCAACACGTAACTTTGCTATTTGGCTCAATGTGTTCGTCATTGCTTACAGCTTGTGGTTTACCGGTGCAGCGGTTCGGGCCTCTCAACCCGGTGCGTGGACGATACTGATCGCAAATTTTATTTTCTTGGTAACGGCCATCTATGATGCCATCATCTACACAGACCGTTCCTCTGGTTTCGACTTAACACCGTTCGGGATTCTGGTTCTTGGTATTGGTTACTCATACGCGCTTTTCGTGCGTTTGCAAAACACCTTCAAAGAAGCTCGGCAAACCTCACGCGCCTTAGAAACCCTGAACGCTGAACTAGAAACTCAGGTTAAAGATCGCACCTCTGCATTTCAAGCCGCTGCCGCAAGGGCTGAGAATGCCGCCCGCGAAAAGGCACGGTTTATCGCTGCAGCCAGCCACGACTTACGCCAGCCTTTGCACGCTCTGTCATTGTTTAATGCGGCCCTCAAACAAAAATCGTCTGACGCCGGGCCTGCCGAGATATTACATCGGCAAGAAAGCGCCATCAGCAATCTGGGCGCAATGTTACAAGACACGCTCGACACCGCCATGTTGGATGTGCATGCCAAATCCATCAAACTGGCGCCGGTCAATGTAGCTGATATCAAGTCTGCGTTGTTGGATAACTTTGCCGAACCCGCCCTGAACTCCGGCATCGCGCTCGCGGTTAAGGCCGACGAAGGCGAAATAGTAACCGACGGCATTATGCTGCAAAGAATCCTCGGCAATTTGATGGACAATGCATTGCGAGCGGCGGACAAAACAATCGAAGTACAATTCTTGCAGCAAGCACAACGATGGACAATTAGTGTCACGAATGATGGAGAGGGTATTCCCCAAGCCGACGCAGAACGAATTTTCGATTCATATGTTTCAACCAGAGAAAACAGTAGCGCGCACAAGGGGTTTGGCTTGGGTCTCTATGTGGTTAAGGAATTTACCGAAGCTTTAGGCGGGCAGATTGAGATGGCTTCCCCCAATCAACAAGGTGCGGTATTTACGTTAACACTACCCAGCCATCCAGCTGAGGCGAGCTCGGCATCCGCCGTAACTGCACACACGTTTGAGCTGCACCGCTTAGCTGGCCTTAGAGTACTGGTGGTGGATGATGACGCGATTGTCGTAGACGCCGTACGACTGCTACTCGAAGAGTGGCAATGCCAAGTTGAGGTCGCCACCAAGGCCCGCGTTGCCCGAGAAAAAGCGCTCACTTTCAAACCAGAACTATTGCTGCTGGATTACCACTTAAGTGCTATCAATGGCCTAACGCTACAGGCTGAACTTCAAGAGCTGATGCAAACAAACCTACCGACGATTATAATCACTGGTGCCACTGAACCCGAGATTTTGTCCGCGATTGAGCACAATAATCTGCGCGTACTGCAAAAACCGGTGGAGGCACACCAACTAGGCACAGCCATTGTTGAGGAGCTGGGCGCTAAACCAACCCCGCTTTAATCGCAAAACTTGCTAACGCCAAGGGCGAGCGAACTTTGAGTTTTGTATTGATATGTTCTCGATGTTTGCGCACCGTGTGCTCGCTAATAAACAGTGCATTGGCTGTTGCACTATTGCTATTGCCCTCGACAATCAGCTTGAGAATTTGCAGTTCGCGTGTGGTCAGTGTTTCTCGCAGTTCGGCAATTTCGCGGCTCCCCTCTTGTGCCAAGTTAGCCGTAACCTCATCGCCATTGAGCACCGCTTCACAAACCTCGATAAAGTGCGAGGCATCTGCCGTTTTATACAGAAATGCATCGGCACCCGCGGCATAAATTTGTTTTGGTGAATAGGCCTGCGTATTGCCAGTAAGCACGATGACTTTTTTCTTGCTGCCTCTCTTGCGCAAGTCTGCCAGCAGATCTAAGCCAGTACGGTGCGGCAAACCAATATCCAACAAAACAAGATCAAATTCACCGTCGCTCAATAAGGCTTGCGCCTGTTCACCATCAGCCGCCTCCACGATCTCATCGGCTAATTCACTGAGCAGAGCAACTATCCCCTGCCGCACTAAGGCTTGGTCTTCTGCAACTAAAAATTTCAACCCTACACCTCCTGTTTGTCGCTTCGCCGCGATCTATTTCATTGCTGCTCAACAAATATACGCAGATGTGCTTATAGAGAAGCGAGCGCGGTTCCATGACAATTGTATCTCATTCGAGCGCAAATCTAGCCCGATGCATGAACAGAATTGGGTAGAGGCTAACATTGAAACTAACAGCTAGGGTAACAACGAGTCGTTTCCAACCGAAGACGTTGGCATTAGCGATCAGCATGGCAATTGCTGCTGACGCTCAGGGAGCAACAATATCAGTAGGCGGAGCTTGCTCGTTGAGCGACGCGATCGTCTCCGCAAATACCAACGCAGCAACAGGTAGTTGTGACCCCGGAGACGCGGGTGCTCGAGATACCATTACTCTGGCCAACAGCAGCACGATTACGCTTCTAACGGCTGCCGTCACCGGTACAGACATCGGAGAAAACGGCTTACCCATCGTTACCTCGGATATCACTTTACAAGGCAATAGCTCAACCGTACAACGCGACGCCGGTGCTGGTGATTTTCGAATCTTTAACGTCGGCCCCGCTGGCGATTTGGCCATCTATGATCTCACCATATCCAACGGGCTACTCAGTGGAAATTCGTTGATTGCCATCGACTCTGGAGCTGGCCTAATTAACCAAGGTGTACTGTCCCTTACCAATGTTGTGGTCAGCAACAATAATTCAGGGTCTCGTGGTGGCGGGATTATGAACTTTGGTGGCTCGCTTTCAATAAGCAGCAGTATCTTGAGTGGCAATAGCGCCGGTACAGAAGGCGGCGGCTTAGTCAGTAGGCCTGATGCGCAAATAGACTCTCTCACCATTACCAACTCTACAATTACTGCCAACAATTCGGGCGCAACTTATGGGGGCATTTTGCTCAGTGGGTCTACTTCTTCGCCCTTTATTGCTGGCAGCCATTCCATTGCTGGCAGTACCATCTCAAACAACAGCGCTACAACCGTGAGTGGTGGCATTGGCGCGTTCAATCGAGTTCAGCTTAGCCTGACAAATTCAGTGATTACCGGCAATTCTGCAACCAACGGCCCTGGTGGGATAAGCAACTTAAATTCAACGGTTGGTATAACAGGAAGTACGATTTCACTCAATAATAGCTCTTCCAGTGCTGGCGGAATTCGCAACAACGGATCCGGAGCAATAACTACCATCACCAACTCTACTATCACAGGCAATTCGAGTGCGGGTTCTGGCGGCGGAATTTTCAATAGAAATTCAGCCAATGTCATCATCAATAATTCTGTTATTTCAGACAATAGCGCCGCAAACCGTGGCGGTGGAATTTATACCTACAACTCGGCGAGCCTACAGGCAAGCGGGATTACGGTAAGCAATAACACCAGTGACACGCAGGCCGCCGGGATCTTTCACGGATCAGGGGCGGGGTCTTTGACCGTAACGGGCTCTACCATCGACAACAATCAAGGTGTATTTGCTGTCTATGTTCGAGGTGCATTTTTCGACATGGACAATACGCAAATCATCGACAACAGTGGAGCCGGTTTACAACTAAGCTCGCAAACAGTTGATATGGATAGCATGACTATTTCGCGTAACTCGGTGGGAGTGCGCGCCGCGTCCAGCACTGTCTCAATCAGCAATAGCACGGTTGCTGACAATTCGAACAGCGGTGGCGTTGATGTAGGCAGTGGCGAGCTCAACCTCTCCAACGTGACGGTCAGTGGCAACAGCGGTGGCACTTTTGGCGGAGTAAATATTAGAAGCGGCCAAATTATCGATTCGCGCATAACCGGCAATTACGGTTATGACCAGGCAGGCGGTGTACAGGCAACACCGTTTGGCTCCGACCAAGTGACGATTTTAAATAGCGAGATCACAAACAATTCGTCGTCGCAAAAAGGCGGCGGTGTATCGTCACGCTCAAGCGGCACTATTTTGATCAACGGCGTGACCATCGCGAACAATACCGCCGGTATTGGTGGTGGCTTGTACGCTTATCGCCCGACAGTGTCGATCGTCAATTCCACGATCAGTAGTAACACCGCAAATGCCAATCAAGGCGGGGGAATCTATCAACGCTATAGCGCGATGGTAACGCTTGGAAACACCACCATCTCGGGAAACTCAGCACAAACCTATGGCGGAGGCATCTATCTTCGAGGGTCAAACCTCAACCTAGTGAACGGTACTTTGTTCGGCAACTTCGCTCCTAACGGTGGTGGTGGGCTCGGTGTGTCGGCGGGTTCCACGACTGATTTGAGTAATACGGTTATCGCCAGCGGCGGTGACCCACAAAATTGTTACTTTGGCGACGTCGGATTCACCAGCACCACCTCGGTATGGTTTGAAGACACCAGTTGCAATGGAACAGCATACGGTAAACCCATGCTCGGGCCATTGCAGAACAATGGCGGGCCCACCTCCACGCATGAATTGCTGGCGGGCTCACCGCTCATAGATGCTGGCGACGACACCATATGCAATGCGGCGCCTATCAATGCGATAGACCAACGTGGCATAGATCGCCCCCTCGGTAGACGATGTGATATCGGCGCGTTCGAGGCAGAAGTTCAAGATGGCAGCTTTTTTGTGGTGCCGCTGGCAAATGGCAAAGCGGTGATTTTCGAGCTGTAGTGGTAATTTTGAAACCGAGCTAACGACTATGTGCTCGGTCGATTTTGAGTAATCGAGTATGCGCATTTAAAACCCGCATCGCTTCCGCAAGCCTTGCTCATCTCTATGCAGGGCTCGGCAGCAAAACTTCAAGTTATCTTTACGCCCTACCTGGCCGAGCGCCTCGTTCTAGCGGCGTCATTCCCGACCAGCAGGCATGGTATGTTAAGTTTTTGGCATGAATGCAATGTAACCAGCGGCGTACTTTTGAGGAGCGAGAGGTATACTCGCGTTCATGTTGAGTCAAGGTTACTTAGGCGATACTTTAGCCAACCAGGCTAATTAGGTTTGTCTCTTTACTGATTTATGAAACTTCTAACTACTCTCGCAATCGCGCTTATCTGTTTGTGCACTTTTTCCGCAAGTGCCATGCACGACTATCCTGCCGAAACGTTTTGGAATACCAGTGTTGAAGATAGCTCGTTACTCGTTGACCATTCGCTATGGCAAGCTGTTTTAGATAAGCATCTTGTTAGCAATACCGAATCTGGTATCGCGTTATTTGATTACCAAGGCTTGTTGGCGGATTCAGCTGAAGACCTTAGCAGTTACTTAAACGCACTCGCCACCATCGATATTCGGGCCTACTCACGTGCCGAGCAGTTTGCCTATTGGGTCAATTTATATAACGCGTTGACGGTTGATTTAGTCGCCAAGCATTACCCCGTTGATAGCATCAAAAAGATTTACGGCGGGTGGTTCAATCGAGGCCCGTGGGATGAAGAAATTTTTTCTGTGCAAGGCGTGGACTTAAGCTTAAATGATATTGAACACCGTATCTTGCGACCCATGTGGCGCGACTATCGGATTCATTTCGTGGTGAATTGCGCCAGCCTAGGTTGCCCCAATCTGCCAGCTCAAGCCTTGACGGCCAGTAATACGCAAAATGTGCTTGAACAAAGTGCGGCAGAATTTCTAAGCCACCCCCGCGGCATGAAAATTGAAGCTAACGGTATTCAGCTATCGAGTATTTTTAAATGGTACCGGAGCGATTTTGGCGATAGCGACGCCGCCGTTCTAGAAACTCTTAAAGTGCATCTCAGCAAAGCGGATCAAAGCGCCTTGGGTGGTAGTCCACGACTGAAGTACGGCTATGATTGGAATTTGAACGACATCTCCCCCTAAGCCGTAGCCATATTCGGCTTGAACATTTATATTGCCCCTCTAACACTTTCACGGAGCAATTATGTTGGATTCAATAATCGCAAAGCGCGCAAAGCAACTTAGCGCGATTCTGTTTCTATTTTCCGTTCTGTTTATCAGCGGCTGTAGCGTTAGCCGACTTACTGGCAACAGCGAGCCACCAACTTACTATGTTTATTTGGCTGGCCCAGAAGTGTTTTTACCCGACCCAATTGGCGCAGGCGTTGCTAAAAAGCAGAAGATAGAGGAGCTGAACCAAAGCCAAGGTTGGCCTTTTCGTTTAGTGGGCTTATACCCCATGGATAATGAGATTACAGACTTTAAGCCGGATTTTGTGACTGGCATAAAAATCTATGACGCCAACATAGACCTAATGGATAAAGCCGATTTCATTACCGCCAATATGGTGCGCTTTCGTGGGCCTAGTATGGATGTTGGGACGGCATTTGAAATGGGTTATATGGCTGGCGTTGACAAGCCGGTGTTCGCTTACTATAACGCCGTGCCATTTTATGGTGAGGCAGAACTGCCGGGGCTGTACCGAGACAAAGTTAAGGCGCACTACCCTGTGAGCAATGATGGCGAACACGACGTGCACGGCCAGAGTATCGAGAACTTTCAGATGGCCGATAATTTGATGATGGTTGGTGCCTTGCAGTCAGCCAATGGTGTGATCGCCAGAGATTTCGAAACCGTGATTCGTCAAATCGCCGAACATATTCAATCAGCAGAATTCAAAGCTAAGAAATGAACTCTTGGTTAGAACAACGCTTCTCAATTAAGGAGCACCACAGCACAGTTGGCCGCGAAGTTTTGGCCGGTGTGACGACATTTTTAGCCATGGCTTACATCGCCGTGGTGAACCCCTCCATCCTTTCGCAAGCCGGTATGGATTTTGGCGCGGTATTTGTAGCGACCTGCGTTGCCGCAGCCATGGCCAGCATCATGATGGGCTTGTACGCTAACTACCCAATCGCGCTTGCTCCCGGTATGGGTCAAAACGCATTTTTTGCGTTTGGCATTTGTTTAGGTATGGGGGTAAGTTGGCAGGTTGCCTTGGGCGCCGTCTTTATCTCTGGCGTATTATTTATATTGATCAGTGTTTTGCCGATCCGTGAATGGTTAATCAATTCGATTCCGACCTCTCTGAAACTGGGCATGGCGGGTGGCATCGGCCTATTCTTAGCGATAATTGGCCTGAGTGGCGGCGGCGTGGTTGTGGATAATTCAGCCACTCTTATCTCGCTTGGAGATCTCACTCAAGCCCCGCCCCTTCTTATGCTGGTCGGCTTTGTGGTAATCGTAGCGCTGACCGCGCGCGGTGTCGCAGGTGCGGTAGTGATCGGCATCTTGGCAGTCACTGGAGTCGCGTGGGCGCTGGGCTTGGCCGAATTCAATGGCTTATTTTCTGTACCGCCATCAGCGAGCGCTATATTAGAACTCGACATTATCGGCGCCTTCAACGTCTCGATGATTACGGTAATTCTTACACTGTTATTGATCGACGTGTTTGATACCGCAGGTACTTTGGTTGGCGTTGCAACTCGGGCAAACCTGTTAGATAACGAGGGGAATTTACCAAGGCTCAATAAAGCACTGCTGGCTGACTCTTCAGCAACCGCGTTTGGTGCGATACTCGGCACATCTTCAACAACCTCCTATGTTGAGAGCGCCGCGGGCGTGGAAGCCGGCGGCCGCACGGGCTTAGCAGCCGTAGTTACCGGCTTGCTGTTCGTTTTATGTTTGTTTATTTCACCGCTTGCCAAAAGCATTCCACCCTTTGCGACGGCCGCGGCACTGTTGTTTGTGGCCTGCATGATGGTGCGGTCTTTGGCCGACCTAGAATGGGATGACATTACCGAGTCAGCACCAGCAATGGTGGCCGCCATTAGCATGCCACTCACCTATTCCATTGCTGACGGCATTGGCCTTGGCTTTATCACCTATGCCTTGATCAAAACTTTGGCGGGTCGATGGCGCGAATGCCCAGCGGCTGTCTATGTTATTGCGGCGCTGTTTGTGGTGAAGTTTTTGTTTCTTTGATTTTCTTTTTATTCGCTACGCTCGCTTTGCTCGCGACCTGCCTGCAGGTCCGCGCTGAAGGCTCTTTCTGTTCGCTACGTTCGCTTGGCTCACGACCTGCTGGCAGGTCCGCGTTGAGGGCTCTTTCTGTTCGCTGCGTTCGCTTTGCTCACGACCTGCTTGCAGGTCCGCGCTGAAGGCTCTTTCTGTTCGC
>CALJJR010000034.1 GCA_937973905.1 uncultured Arenicella sp.
ACTCCATAACGAAGTGGTTTAAATCAATCATTACTCTTTTTGTTGGGTATAACACGGTAGAAAGTCTCACCCTCCTTGATAAAGCCTAGCTGGCTCCGCGCGCGTTCTTCCAGCGCCTCACGTCCTTCTCTGAGTTCTTGAACCTCAGCATGCAAACGCTCGTTACGTTGCATGAGCTCTTCATTACTCTCCTCGGTTTGTCCGATGGTCGACTGCAATGACCAGAGTTGAAACACGCCGTGGTTTCCAAACCAAAGTTGCAGCTGGAGTACGATCAAAAGAAGAAACAGGAAACTAGCTAGAATTTTCATAAGATGCCAAGCAGCGAGACTTGCGCAATGATAATAGAAATACCTTGCACGGGCACCTAAATACGAGTTTTGCCTTAAAAATCAAACCGTAACCGCACCTAAGCAACCAGATAAATCACCCAAACTTATCGATACAAGTCGTTGAAGCACTTACGGTTTTATTATATTGTATGCGGCCGGCGTTGTTAAACGCTGGATTGCTGACCTGCGGCAAATCATCATCTGACTCTAAGTAAGCACCAAGATTGGTCATTAGAGCTAATCGCAAACCAGCTGCAGAGCCACAAAAAGAAGCCATTGAGTGACGACTGAACATATTTTGAGGAATGAAAAATGCAAACCACAACTAATAAAATGATTGCAGCACGCTGGACGATTAGTGCTGCCTTAGTCGCACTCGCGGCCCTATTTTCATTTACCGTTAATGCACAAGAAAAACGCATGTTCGACGGTCCTTTTTTCGGCAATGAAGCCAAAGGCAAGTGGATCATTGGCGTTAAAGCAGCAAAGGTAGATAACAATATTGAAGACTTGGAAGACGCCGATGCATTCGGTGTTGTAGTCGGTTACGAATTCGAACGTCCTATCGGCAGTTTCGGTGGCAGCTCAACCGTTGAACTCGAGTATATTGATGGTGATTCAACCAATTTAGCTGGTTTTGGCGAATACGATCCCGATCTAGTCAATCTGTTCTTCTCCTACCGTTCGGCAGGAGATTTGTATTACAAATTAAAACTCGGCTTGTCATATGCCGATATCGAATTGGAAACGCCCGGTCTCACTGATGGTTTTGAAGACGTTTCATTAGCCGGTGGGGTTGGCTTGGGTTACAGGATCGGAGATTATGGAACGATTGAATTGGAGTATTCAGCGGATGCTGGCGACAACGATCTAAGCATTCTAGGACTAAACGCCTTATTGCATTTTTAAAAAAGAATTTACGCATTCCATTATAAAAGGCCTCTATTGAGGCCTTTTATAATGGGTAACTTTCTCAGTCTTCTTTCTTGATCTGTTTTGAACGCTAAAGATGCAAATCCTCAATTAAGTCATGAGGGTCTTCCAAGCCTACGGCGATTCTAATCAAGCTCTGATCAATACCGGCCGCTAGCTTTTCTTGTTCGCTCCAACGCGCGTGGGTAGTGGTATAAGGGTGCGTGATAGTGGTGCGCGTATCACCCAAATTCGCGGTGATCGACATCAATTCAGTATTGTTGATCAAGTTCCATGCATGATCTTGCCCACCACTGATTTTGAAAGATACGACCGCGCCAGCCTTACTCTGTTGTTTTTGCGCTAGTTGATGTTGGGGATGATCCAACAAGCCTGGATAAAAAACATGTTCTACTGAAGAATGCTCTTGCAGCCAGGTGGCCAAAATAGCGGCGTTATCACTGGCTTGATTTACACGCAATGACAACGTCTCGAGTCCTTTCAAAAAAACCCAAGCGTTAAATGGGCTCATCGTCGGGCCGGCCGTACGCATAAAGCCGGCAACCTTCTCACCAACAAACTCAGTGTCCCCAACAATAGCCCCACCGATACAGCGCCCCTGCCCGTCAATAAACTTGGTGGCAGAGTGCATCACCACATCAGCGCCATGCTTAATTGGTTGCTGTAATGCAGGGCTGCAAAAACAATTATCGACTACGACCTTAATATTAGCGTTGTAATCATGCGCGACACTAGAAATCGCGGCAATATCGGCAATCTCAGTAAGAGGATTTGTCGGCGTCTCGAAAAACACCATTTTTGTATTGGGCCTTAGCGCTTGTTGCCAGGCGTCCAAATCGTTTAGATCGACAAAACTGGTCTCGACACCAAATTTTTGCATTTGGGTGCCCAACAAGATGCGGCTTGCACCGAAAATAGATTTGGCCGATACGATATGGTCACCAGCTGATAATCCACTCATGCAAAGGGTTAATAAAGCAGCCATACCTGAAGCCGTGGCCACGCAAGTGTCAGCACCCTCAAGCGCTGCTAAACGTTGTTCAAAAGCGCGTACAGTTGGATTAGTGAACCTTGAATAAACATTGCCCTGCTCTTCTTGTGAGAAACGTGCAGCGGCCTGTTCAGCGCTGTCAAAAACAAAACTCGACGTGGTATAGATTGGCTCACTGTGCTCTTGCTCCGAGCCCGTCTTCTGCCCCACGCGTATCGCCTGAGTTGCCGGTCGCCACTTTGATTTATTGCCCATGCGCGTGCGAATCAGTTTCGGAAGACCCTAAAACCGACTTACATCTCGTAATTTCGACGGCTTAGAACCCTTACGTTTCTTGGCATCATCGTTGCGCAATGCTTCCAAGCTACTCAAGTACTCATCACTCACATCGCCAGTGATATAGCGCTTACTAAAACACGAGGTATCGAATTCCGTGATTTGCGGATTTCCTTCACTCGCCGAGGCGACTAAGTCGTTGAGATCCTGATAGATAAGGCGGTCCGCTCCAATCAGCTCTTCGATCTGCTCCACCGTTCGGTTATTAGCAATGAGTTCATTGGCTGCCGGCATATCAATGCCATAAACATTTGGATATCTTACGGGTGGCGCCGCGGAAGCAAAGTACACTTTTCTCGCGCCCGCTTCGCGCGCCATTTGAACAATTTGCCGAGAAGTCGTTCCTCGAACTATCGAGTCGTCAACCAATAATACATTTTTACCTTTGAACTCCAACTCAATGGCGTTCAATTTTTGGCGAACTGACTTCTTACGCTGCTCCTGCCCGGGCATGATAAAGGTGCGCCCTATATATCTATTTTTAATAAACCCTTCTCGATACCGTAGACCTAACTTCTGCGACATTTCAAGCGCAGATGTTCGGCTCGTATCTGGTATCGGAATGATCACGTCGATATCGTGATCAGGCCATTCACGAGCAATCTTGTTCGCCATTTTCTCGCCCATTCGCATGCGCGTGCGATAAACCGAAATTCCATCAATCATTGAATCAGGTCTGGCTAAATATACTTGCTCAAAAATGCAAGGCGCATAACGTGCATCGTCAACACAGAGGCGACCGACAGGTTCACCATCGATAGGCAATAGGATTGCCTCACCGGGTTTTACATCCGCGATCACATCGAAACCTTGGCTATCAAGCGCGACGCTTTCTGAGGCAACCATATACTCGATACCGCGATCGGTATTTCGACTGCCATAAATCAAAGGACGAATACCATGCTTATCGCGAAATGCGACGAGACCATAGCCAAGAATATAAGCCACGACGGCATAGCCGCCATGACAACGTTTAAACACGCCTGTTACCGCGCGAAAAATTTGTTCGGAGGTGAGCTGATATTGCTCTTCGTCTAGCGCGCTAAAGATTTCATGAGCAAGCACGTTCAACAGTATTTCAGAATCTGAACTCGTATTCACGTGACGCAGGTCGTCACGAAAGATATTTTTGCGAAGGTCGGCCGCGTTAGTCAAATTCCCGTTGTGGGCGAGCGCTATACCAAATGGTGAGTTAACGTAAAAAGGTTGCGCTTCAGCAGGCGAACTCGAGCCTGCGGTTGGGTATCGACAATGCGCGATTCCCACATTACCTTTGAGTCTCTTCATGTGCCGAGTAAAAAATACGTCTTTCACTAGGCCGTTGTCTTTGCGCAGATTGACCACGCCGTCTTCACCGCAAGTCAAAATACCGGCAGCATCCTGGCCCCGATGTTGCAACACCGTTAAGCCATCGTAAAGACTAGTACTGACAGGCGACTTACCGACTATTCCTAGAACACCACACATAGAGCACGTTCAGATTGTAAGCTGAATTGATCAGCTAAAGATAAATGAAATTACCGACTGGTTTTCTGAGCCATCGCTAGCCTTCAACACCACCACCTGTCGGTCATCTAAGTCAGGCCGAATGATACCTCAAATACGGGGCTGGAATAGCTATTGCTCATCAGAATCTGGAGAATTAGTTTCCTCCGAGGGATCGGAGAGATTTTCGACTGCTTTATCTAATGCTTGTCGTTGCAATGATTCTTCATCACTTACAGATTCAGGCAAACGTTCAAATACCAGCGGTTCGATTAGATCCGCTGCCGGCTCAAAATACCCGATGAGAGAAGACTCTTGCCACCATTGTGATTCCGCCATGCCCACACCTCGCAGCACGATCACCAGCGCCACAGCGATCAAACCGGCTCTGGCCGCACCAAAGAAGATCCCCAATACCCGGTCAGTGGCTTTGATTGGGCCACGCACCAACAGCTTAGTGATCGCAAAATTAATGATCGCAAACACGAACAAAGTTACGACGAAAACGAGCGTGAAACCGATCCAACCACGAAAAGTTGCGTTGGGGATATTCACAAACTGCGCAAACCAGTCGCCTGCGACCGTATTGAACGTGATTGCCAGCCAAATTGCGGCAATCCATGACAGTATCGACAGGGCCTCTTTGATCAAACCACGCATTATCCCCACCACAATCGAGATAATAAAAATACCAACTAAAACGATATCGAAACCGCTCATATTACAACCCCTTCAAAATTTAGTACTGACCCGACTCTGCTGGTCAAAATGGTTTGTTAAAAGTGACTGACGATGTGAGTTTCGCCGACTCATCGCTTTGTTATGGATAAGCACGAATAAAACCGGCTTCCCCAGTTTTGCGCGTGAGTTCCGCCTTAGCTTTCGCGGCTTCTACTCTCTGCGCATACGGCCCTAACCAGATTCGCGTACCGGTGTCTTTGCCTCGATTTGTGTCTACGATCGTCGTAGAAGGCGTGAACCCCTTATCTCGCAAATCATCCACCACTCTTCCGGCGCCTTTCTTGTCGGTAAAAACGCCAACTTGCACGACCCAACCCACATCAATAGCAGACTCATTAGCAACTGCCGCTACTTGGCGTTTTGGAGTCTCTGGGGGTTTAGTTTCTGAAGGTGCAGACGGTTTGTTTGCCACCGGCGGGCTGCTCTTCGGTTCCGCTGGCTTTGCCGCTGCTACTTGAACTTCTTTAGGCTCGCTCTTTTTTTTGACTTCTGTCGACAGTAAGTTTTTAGGCTCAGCTGGCACATTCGCTACGGGTTGCGTTGCAGGTTTGTTCTGCTCTTCTTTGCTTGCCTCACGATTTGCGTCCAACGGCGTAATTCTAGAAATATAGACCTGCTCTTCAATATCCAGCTGTTCGTCCTTGAGCGCGGCTCGTAAGGTGTCAGACCCCAACTCGCCGACATTCTCCTGCCTGATCCCAGCAGCATTGGTCTTAACGGGTCTTGAGCTTTGGGTAGCGGCATTCGCGTCTAAAGATTGGTCAGAACTTTGACCCGGGGCACCTAGCACCCAAGGCAGCACCAGGGCACCAAAAAACAGCAGAAATGCCGCGCCAACGATCCGATGCTTAAGAACGAACTCCGGCTCGGCAATAACAGTTTCCGCATTAGAGTTAGCGCCCTTACCGCCTTTCTTGGCAGAACTAGAAGAAGAAATCTTGGACATGTATCAACAAGGCCGCTGAGGCCTTTAACTTAAATTTGTTTGGCTAAGATGGCCGATTATATCACCGGCGATAAAAAACGAACCGAAAACAAGTAAACAGTCATCTTCTGTTAATTTGGCGCTCACGGCATCGAACCCCTTGACCACATCATCAAAGAGCCCAACCGTATTGGCATCCAAGTTTGGATCAAGTTCTTGTACAACCGTCAACATCTCGGACGCTTTAGAGCCACGTGCGTCATGGATGGTGGCGAAGTTCCAATCATCGATTTGCGGCAAAATCTTCGATAATGCGCGATCAATTTGTTTGTCTTTTAACATTCCGCAGATCGCAAAGGTTCGACCCTGGATGTCTAGACCCGCGACAAATTCTGCAAGTGCGGCCACCGATGCCTCATTATGAGAGACGTCTACAACAATGGCCGGCTCAGAACTAACAAGTTGGCAACGACCACGCATTTGCGCTGCTCGTAGCCCATTTTTAATGGCGCCATCGCCGACCTTAAATTCGGGCGGCAAACACTCAATGACCGCGAGCGCAGCGGCGGCGTTATCCAATTGGTGTCCCTTTTGGGAAAACGGTAGCGGGAGCGCCGTTAAGTTTTTCTCCACCCCAAAGTACGACCACTGCTCTGTCGGGAGCCCAGATTCTTCTTCAAATGCGTCTTCGCCCGTCGTTAGAACTTTGTCAAAATCAGAACCTGCTCTAATCAGATTAACCCCACGCTGGTCGGCCAACTGCAAAAGAACGGCTGGCGGCTCTGTCATGCCAATAACACAAGGTTTACCGGGTCTGGCAACGCCGAATTTTTCAGTGGCGATTTGCTCTACCGTATCGCCGAGCCAAGCAGTATGATCCAATGCAATATTGGTGATCACCGACACTTCTGGATTAAGCACGTTGACCGCATCCAGCCGACCACCAAGGCCTATCTCCATCACTGCAATATCGACGTTTGCTTTGGCGAACAAATCAATCGCTGCCAACGTGCCATACTCAAAAAATGTGAGCGGCACTTCACTACGAGCTGCTTCTACTTCGGTAAGTGACTTTACCAACTCAGGTTCTGAAACTTGGCTACTATTGATGATGAATCTCTCGGCAAAACTAACGAGATGGGGTGATGTATATTTAGCCGTGGAGTATCCCGCCGCATAAAACATACTCGACAACAATTCACTGGTACTGCCTTTACCATTAGTACCCGCGACAATAATGACCTTAAATGAAACACCCTCCGGTTGCATTGTTCGCAAAACGGAGTCTACACGATCCAAACTAAGGTCAATTTCGCGGGCATGTAAGGTTTGGATATAGCCCATCCATTGATCTAGAGTGCGCTCCAATGCAACCATCTAGCTAACACTCCTTTTGCAGCACAAGCTGCAGAGCCGCGTCAATTTTCTGCGCAGATTTAACGCCGGGCGATATCTCTAGACCACTGTTAAGATCGACTGCAAAAGGTTGTATCTTAGCCAGCACATCAGGCAGATTTGAGCTGCTGAGTCCACCCGCGATAATCATAAGCTGTTTGGCGTCATGCGGCCACAGATCCAGATCTAACGTTTGACCCGTACCGCCATGCTTGCCGCTAACGAAGGGATCGAGAAGGAACGCCCTGGCGTCTGCATGCTCATGCATTTCTGCGCGAATTTGTGCTCTCGAACGAGCTCGAATAGCGCGAATATACGGTCGTTGAATATTTTTCGCATAGTCGGCATCTTCTTCCCCATGCAATTGAACGAGGTCCAATTCAGCCTGCTCTCCAATCTTGTTTACGTCACTAGATTCAGCATTTACGAACACGCCGACCAACGCCACGAACGGTGGAACCACGGCACGAATCTCTTGAGCCTTTTGCAGATTGATGCAACGCGGGCTATCGGCCTGCAAAATCATACCAATCGCATCTGCCCCGGCTTTGACGGCTGTTTGGGCATCTTCTACGCGGGTTATTCCGCACACCTTGGCTCGTACTCTTTGCATGTTTCCTACACTCATCAAGTTACCCCCAATACGCCACTTGCTTACTACTGCTTGGCAATGAATATTCGGGCGGATACCCAACCCCAGTTAAGTATAAGCCTTGCGCGCCAGCAGTAATGCCACTTTTGGTTCGGTCCGTGGCTTCGAGCACAGTGCGCATCCAATGCAAATCTCGCTTGCCGCAGCCGATTTCTATCAGTGCACCAGCAATATTTCTGACCATATGTTGCAAAAACGCGTTGGCCGTAATATCAAACCAAACCCATTGATCCTGGCTGGCTAAATTGAATTCACTGACTGTTCTAACCGGCGAGTGCGCCTGGCAACCAGCCGCCCTGAATGAACTAAAATCATGTTCACCTAACAGTAAAGCGCCAGCCTCAGCCATGACATCTATTTGTAACGGGCGAAACTCATGGGTAGTCAATGAACCATAGAGGGCGCTGCAAATAGGGTTGTTATTGATGATGAATCGATACGAGCGAGACAACGCAGAAAAACGAGCGTGAAAATCTTCGCTCACTTCACAGACCCAGAGCACCCTAACATCGCGATCGAGAAAGCGATTGGTACCACGACACCAAGCAAAAGAACTGCGCTCGCTGTCGCTGTCAAAATGAACGATTTGGTGGCTAGCATGCACGCCAGCATCTGTCCGGCCGGCGGTGATCACGCTCACCGGATGATCTGCTACCTTTGAAAGCGCTTGCTCTAACACAGCTTGTACAGTGCGGCTTTTATGTTTTTGGCGCTGCCAGCCGTTGAACCCTGCTCCTTGGTATTCAACACAAGCTGCGTACCGACGATTAACCTCGGTCATATAAAATGAGGGCCGCTGTCAAAGCGGCCCACAGTGCTTTAACACTAATGATTCGCTTAAGTATTAATTGACTCCAACAGCTTGCTTGCATCTTCAAGCACATCTTTTCTGTTGTTCTCATTTGCAACGATGTCATCGAGAATCTTACGAGCGCCGTCTTCATCACCAAGATCGACAAACACCTTGGCCAATTCATACTGAGTGCGCGCTTCATCGTAGTCATCAGCAATCTCAAGATCACTCACTTCGGTCACGCTTTGCACGCTAATTTCCATTTCATCGCCATCGCTATCTGCATCAGCGCCTGCGTCGGCCTCCATACCAGTTAGCAGCGATTCAGAATCTTCGGCATTTTCAAAGTCGATCTCGAATACTGAATCATCCTCAGCAGCGGCATCCTCGATTTCCTCTTTGGCATCGCCTGTTGCGACAGCAACTTCATCCACAGCATCTTCAAGATTTAGTTGATCAAGCGCTACTTCGTCCAACTCGGAAACTTCACTTTGACCATCATCAAAGTTGATCAGATTAATTGAAGGATCTTCCTCGGCAAACTGCACACCGCTGCCATCATCATCGGCGTCGACCGTCAGCGCAGACGAATTCTCAATCTCTGACTGCGTTTCTACCGAATCGCCGCTGGTGATCATATTGTCTTCACCGCCATCGTCGGCGAGCAACTCAGAGGCAGAGACATCAAACAATGGATTCTCTGGCGCCAAATCTTTACCCATCAAACTGACTTCTTGCCACACATTCTTGGTCAAGAAATTCTTCTGCGAATAGAGCTCCTCTGCGATTCTTTCGAACCCTTCGATATTGTTGTTCTTGTGGTACAAGGTCAGCAATTTTTGCTTGATATCAACTCGACCAGGCTTGCTAGCAATACCATCTAATAAAACTTCTTCAGCTTGCTCGTCACGGCCATAAGCGATATAGACATCGGCTTCAGCAACTGGGTCTACCTCGTCGGCTTGCACCACTGCATCACTGTCACTGTAGACAGTAAGGAATGAGGTTTCACGATCCGCAGTTTTGCTCTTCTCTTCATCAGTAGAAACCGACACGGCTTTCTCATCAGACGCAGATTGGGATTGAGACTCGATCGACATCATGCTGATTTCAAATTCTTCATCAGCGCGTCTGCGACGGGTAAACCAAACACCGAGGCCACCTAACAATAGCGCACCTGCGCCCGCGATTACCTTCCATAAACCATCGTCAACAACTGCCGTTTTGATGTTCGAGAAGAAAGATGTTGGCTTTGCCGGAGCGGGCGCTGGAGTTACTTCAGCAACTTCTTCCACCGCTTCTTCGACTTCTTCAACTGCAGAATCTATGCCGGTTTCGGCATCTCCAATTGCGTCGCTAGCAAAGGAATCAACCGCGTCCACAGTATCACTCAGCCCTTCTGCTTCAGTATCGAGGTCAAGTGCCGCATCATCAAGCCCTGCTAGCGGATCGATGAAACCAGAATCGTCAGATTCAAAGGTATCCGTATTTGCCAGATCTAGGTCGCTGGTACCATCCACATCCGCGAGAGGATCGACAAGCCCATCAGCGGCAAACTCTTCGATTGCTTGTTCGGCATTATTTTGTTCAGCCAGGGTCGACTCAACGGCAGCCAATTCTGCGTCTTCTACATCTAGGCTAATCAGCCTATTCATATCCGCTAACTGGCCTTCCAATAAAGAAATTCGCTCCGTCAATTCTTGATTTTCCAGTTCACTGGAAGCCAATGAAGTTTCCAGGTCAGAAATCTGCTGCTGCATTGCTAATACTTCAGCAGCTCGCGCTTCGCTATCACCACTGGATACAACAGCCTGCGTTTCGGTGCTCGAGCCAACTTGGAATGCATCCGTGGTATCTGTGAAGCCGGAACTGTCAAAGCTATCGGTATCGCTGCTGGCAATCGAATCGTCAAAGGCGTATTCATCTTGCCCAACGCGTAAACCATCCAGATCTGAATCACTGCCCGAAGCTAGCACCGAAGGATCCCACTGGTTAATTTGATCATAGAAAAACTGTTTGGCAGCATCTACGTCTACTTCTCTAATCGCAGCCAAATCACCGATATTGAGCACCACGCCTTCCATCAGCCCGTTGATATTGCTATCAATAAACGAAGATCGATTCTCCTCAAACAGCACTTGCATGATTTGGTAGATACTTAGATCTGGAAACTGGCGCTGCAACTCAGCCGCGATCACACTCAAAGATTCACCACGTGCGACCGGCCCATATTGAGCATCGGTGGGCAAATCATTGACTGGTGCTGGTTCAACGTAAGTGTCTTGAGACTCAAATGATTCCTCGACCACAGGTTCTTCATAGACAGGCTCATCTTCTAACGTATCGCTTTGTGTGAAAACCTCGTCCACCACTTCTTCTTCAACTTCTGGAGCAAGCACCTCAGCCACGATCTCTGGCTGTGGTTCCGCTTGATAAGCTTCGTCGGTTCCGACCACACGCGGTTCAGCGATGCTGGCTGGGGTGTCTGCGGCGTATATTGGCGGGTCAATCAGCGCTGTATATTCGCGCAGAAAACTACCACCCGACCAGTCCACTCGCACTAGAAAGTGGATAAAGGGCTCTTTGATAACCACATTGTTGCTAACCACGCGCAGGACGTAGGTGCTACCGCCCATGTCTTCGACGCTCAAACTCATATCTTGCAAATAGCCTGGGTAATCAATACCGAGACGCTCGAAATCTTCTTTGCTAGCAATCGCTGCGGTCACCGAGCCGATGTCATCGCCGGCGGCGACTCTCAACTCAATAGTTCCATCAAGCGGTTGATCAAGATTGGAGTTAACTTCCAATGCCCCTAGACCGAGTGCAGCCAGGTTGGAAGTCGACAACATAAGTGCCGCCGCAACGGCCGCATGAGAAAGTTTACGAGTTGTCATAGATAAAGATGTGGTTTTGGTAGCCATAGTTTTGCTCCGTCTCCAAACGAACTGTGGTAATCGCTTGGTTCTAGAATTTTGCTCGCTGGTCAGTTCCGGGTTGCTATTGAAGCGACTCAGCTGAATTTATTATTTAGTTTTAGGCAGTTAGCAATGCATTGTAACAACTTACATCAGTTTTAAGCAACTTGATTGATTGCTTTAGCTCGCGTGTTGATTCGGTCGCCATTCTGCATTGCGAAGGCTAAAGATACTCGCTCGCCAGCAGTTTAGCGATTTGCACACTGTTTGTGGCGGCGCCTTTGCGCACATTGTCAGAGACGACCCATAGGTTGATTCCATTCGGATGAGAAATATCATCGCGAATCCGCCCTACGAACACGTCATCAGAACCCGCCGCCTCAGTGACCGGCGTGGGATAACCGCCGTCTGTTCGATCGTCGATGACCGTAACGCCAGGTGCGGCGATTAATAGCTCGCGTACTCGATCCGCGTCGATCGGTTCACGAGTCTCGATATGACAGGCCTCTGAATGCCCAAAAAAGACTGGGATTCTTACCGCTGTGGGGTTCACGCGGATCGATTCATCGCCCATTATTTTGCGCGTCTCCCACACCATCTTCATCTCTTCCTTGGTGTAACCGTTATCTTGAAACACATCGATGTGCGGGAGTGCATTAAAGGCAATTTGTTTTGGATAGACCTTAGGGTCAATACTTTTCGCATTGAGTAAATTGGCGGTCTGCCCAGCAAGCTCTTCCATTGCTTCCTTGCCAGAACCTGAAACAGCTTGGTAAGTACATACGTTGATTCGCTCAATTCCTACCGCATCATGAATCGGCTTCAACGCGACGAGCATCTGAATCGTCGAGCAGTTAGGGTTGGCAATTATGCCGGTATTCACATAATCAGCTATCGCTTCTGGGTTCACCTCTGGCACCACCAGCGGCTTGTCATCGTCATAACGAAACTCAGACGTATTATCGACCACCACGCACCCTGCGGCTGCAGCCTTTGGCGCGTACTCACGAGAAACACTCGCCCCAGCTGAGAACAAGCCAATCTGGGCTTTAGAAAAATCGAAATCAGCCAGGTTTTGAATCTTTATCGCCTTGCCACGATAGGTTTTGGTGCCACCTGCCGAGCGTTCGCTGGCGAGCAAAAAAAGCTCATCGATTGGGAAGTTATGCTCATCGAGCACCTCCAAGAGTGTTTCGCCGACCGCGCCTGTGGCACCCACAATTGCAACGGAGAACAAACGGCGATTATCAGATTTTGAGTTAGACATGAAAACAACAACAAACTTTTAAGGTAGGGGTAAAAACGCAGTAATTAGACCAGCCCACGGCTGGTGCAAGTATTTGGTTGCAAAAAACAAGCCATTCAGTGAACCGAGGCAAATTTGGACAAGTCTCGCAGCAACGGCTATTCTTATTGCATGAGGTTCAGACCATTGTTAAACCAGTGAATGCCCCAAAATACACGCATGAGAGCAAAATTGGATCTTGCAACAGCTGTCCTCAACAGCCGACGGAGTTTAGCACAGCGCCCACTTTCAAGTACGCTCCTGAGCACGAATAAATGCCAACCAAGCCCCAACTAAGCCGAGTTATACTTGCTGGGTCAAAGCATTAAATAATGGTCAAATTCACCTCAGAGTTTGATCTTATTCGTAACCTTCAAGTATAGGATCTAGAATAACTGAACCAATGAAACGCAAAGCCCAAATTCGAGCGACATCTAAAGGAATCAAGTTCATTGATTTTTGGGTTTTGGTAGCACATGAACTGGGTCAAGCGCGTTTGCACATAAACCCTCAGGCAACGTCGCTAGAAAAATTCATACGAGTTAATAGCGATGTTCGCACCTACTTACATTGCGCAATCAAAGAAAGCTATGCGAGCAGCGGGTGCCAACATCTTGGATCTGACATCTCCCTCGAGGCTGTGTTAGACATTTTGGGCGAAACCGCCTACCAGCTGCAAAAAGACAACTCTGGGGATTTGTTTGACATTGAACTCCTCGAAGAAATTGCGTGGTTGATCTGTGATCGATTTGCGAACCAAGTACGCGAATTAGTGAAACGCAGTGAGGCTTGGCAGTGTGAGCAAAAAGGTAACGGTGCAAAAGCGGCGACCGTTATCTCGTTTCCTAACTATAAGATTCGCAAAGCCAACGCGCGGCTCTGATTATCCCTCGCCGAGCCGTATCGTCTTAAAATGGCTTAACACCAACCACGATTAATTAGTTTCTAATATTTCTAGCAACTGTTCTTCGTTGAGCATTTCAATACCAAGCTCTTCCGCCTTACTGGCCTTACTCCCCGCGTCAGTACCCACCACCACGAAGCTCGTCTTCTTGGATACGCTGCCAGTCACCTTTGCTCCCAATGCCTGCAAGCGATTCTTGGCTTCACTCCTCGGCATGGCATTTAATCCGCCGGTCAGCACGAAGGTCTGGCCAGTCAGTGGTTGGAGGCGCTCATCCTGCGCGTTTGAATTCACTGGAACTTGCGCATAGAAGACACCGCGCTCTTCAAGATGTTTAAGTACTTGTTGATTGGTCTCGGTTGCAAAAAAACTCACAATTGATTCCGCTACTACGGGACCAATATCATCTATTGCTTGCAAGGACTCGGAGTCTGCTTGACTTAATTTCTCCATGGCACCGAAATGAGCAGCGAGCTGATCAGCCGTCGTTTCACCCACTTGCGGAATACCAAGAGCATAAATCAGCCTCGACAATTTCGTGGCTTTACTTTCGTTAACCGCCGCTAATAATTTTTGCGCAGACTTCTCGGCAAATCCGTCTAAACCTTCTAATTGTTCAAAGGTTAGACTGTAAATATCGGCAACGGTTTCAACCAAAGATTTATCGACCAATTGATCAACGACTTTATCTCCCATGCCATCTATATCCATCGCGCGACGCGATACAAAGTGGCGCATTCCCTGCTTGCGTTGTGCAGCGCAAATTAGGCCCCCGGTACAGCGCGCAATAACGCCCTCTTCGCTGGTCGCAATTGGCGAGTCGCAGACAGGGCATGCAGTTGGAAACTCATACTCCTCGGTATTAGATGGGCGTTGCTGCAAATCCACAGAGACTATTTGCGGAATCACATCGCCAGCGCGGCGCACCACCACCGTATCGCCAACCCGTACGCCCAGACGCTGTATCTCGGACGCATTGTGGAGCGTGACATTTGATACCGTGACACCACCCACAAAAACTGGCTGCAATCTTGCGACCGGCGTTATCGCACCGGTGCGACCAACCTGCACGTCGATTTCCTCGAGCGTCGTTGAAGCGGTTTCGGCTGGAAACTTATGCGCTAATGCCCATCGTGGGGCACGGGCAACAAACCCCGCTTTTTCCTGCAATGCAAAATCGTTCAACTTATAGACGATGCCATCTATCTCGTAATCCAGATTGGCGCGCTCAGCGGATAACGAGTCATAGTACTCGAGACACCCAGCGCTTCCGGACACGAGTTTGAACAAAGGACAAATAGGAAAACCCAAGCCATGCAACTTTGCCAAGAGATTCGCTTGGGTTGTTGTAAATTCTGGGTCTGAACACACGCCGATGGCATAGATATAAATCGACAAAGGACGTTGCGCAGTGACTCGGCTATCCAGTTGCCGCAGAGCACCTGCGGCCGCATTACGCGGGTTAACGTACAGTTTTTGCTCTTTGGCTTGTTGTTCATTATTCAGCCGCTCAAACCCAGCATGGGTCATAAACACTTCACCACGAACCTCGAACTTCTCAGGTAAAGCGGTGAGCTCCAATGGCACACTTCGGATAGTTTTAATATTCTGTGTTATGTCTTCACCACTGCGTCCATCACCACGCGTGGCGGCATAACTAAGCTTGCCATCCAGGTACATAATGCTTACTGCTAGCCCATCCAACTTTGGCTCAGCTACGTACTCAAACTCCTGCTCCAGAGGCAAATCCAATTGCCGATGCAAGCGTTGATCAAAGTTTTGAATGTCTTCTGACGAAAATCCGTTGCCCAAAGAGAGCATCGGCTTCTCATGCTCAATCTGCTGAAATTCTGGCAAGGGCTTGGAACCAACCCGCTGCGAGGGAGAGCTATCAAGCTGCCAATTGGGGAACTCTTCCTCTATGCCCAGCAGCTCTTGCATCAACTGATCATACTCAGCATCGGATATCTGCGGTGCGTCGAGCGTGTGGTACAACCGGTTATGCTCGTTAATCAGCTCAACCAGACTAATGTAGCGTGCGCGTTTGGTCGCGGTCATAAAGCGGGCTTGGTTCTAGAACAGTTTTTTACTAATCGCATCACCGGCGGTGATGCCATCTTGCTGCATGCTGTAGGTGATATCGGATATTTGCTGCAACAACACCGAATATGAGCGTTGAGTCATCACCTTGCCATTTCGGTCTACGACCTTTCCATCCAACCAGGTAGCCAGACTATTGGCGTCTTTTACCATGTCTTGAAACACTCGATCCGGCTGCTCTGTGGCCGGTACGTTCATGTAAATAACCAAGTCATGCACTGGTGTCATCGTCCCGGAAGATACGCCGAAGTGCCCAGACCCATCCGTGCAGGCCAAGCGATACAAGATCGCCAAAGACTGCTTCTGACCCCGAGTTTTGACAAAAATTCCGTTCTTATCAGTCGACATCATTAGATCGCGAGCACAACTTTCAATATCAGCCATCCTAAAACCGGACTTTGCTTTGGGCACCACATTCAGCACGGCCATAGAGTCGTAGCGCCGACCTATTTGATCAAGAATACGCGCCTGCTTAATCGCTTCATCAATATCCATTGAGAACTCGAATGGCGCGTTAAACACGTTAGAAAAATCTAAGGCCATTTGCTGAAAATCGTGCAGCTCTTTGGCGCTCATAGCACCGTCACGATCCGCTAATTGAATGGCCACACCCAACTCAACGAACCTTGCTGAAGGCAATTCAAATTCTATATCTCGCCATAAATCGGTAAGCTCATTGAGACCGTATATGTGCACTTTGCGTTGAAACTTAAAATCATGAGTGCGAAAAAGTTTGAGCAGCGCTTGTTGCTCAATCGGTTCGGTATTTTTCACCCGTGCCACTAATTCTGTCACGATGGTTGACGCCGCATCCAAGCGCGGCGGCTCGGTTATGGCCTCCTCTTCCACTTTTTCAGCTTGCGCAACGCCCTCCTTAACTTGCTCCGCTTTATTTGACCCTTTGGTTTTTATGTCTGCGGTGATTGAATCAGTTACGGCGTCTGCAGCCGCGTTAGTTGCTACCGCACTCGTATCGTTAAGAGAAGGCTCAGATTTGCCCTTTGCTTTGTTGTCCAACGGTGGTAGCGCAGTTGCAGATTCCACCTTGGGCTCAAGATCATCACCAACCGCGGGCGGTTCACCTTCGTTCTGCTGTAATTCTTGCACCAACGGGTCGACGTAATCTTGCTTGGGCTTACTCTGTTTTGCATTGCCCAACAATTGTTTTTGCCGATAAACCGAGTAACCGGCGATCGCTCCAAACAGCAATAACGCTATACCAATAAAGACCAGATATAGCTCAGTCACGAGTGTTGCTCACTGTTGGCATTTGCAAACAACTACTGCGCCGCCAGTGCGGCGGCTTCGGCTACGTCAACCGCCACCAAGCGCGAGACGCCAGGTTCCGCCATGGTCACACCAATAAGAATATCGGACACCTCCATGGTGATCTTATTGTGCGTAATGAATAACAATTGAGTCTTCTCACCCAGCTGCTTAAGCACGTTCGCGTACCGCTCTACGTTAGCATCATCGAGTGGCGCATCAACCTCATCCAGCACGCAAAACGGCGCCGGATTCAAATCAAAGAACGCGAATAACAATGACACGGCTGTAAGGGCTTTCTCACCCCCCGACAGCAAGTGGATAGTGCTATTGCGCTTGCCTGGAGGTCTTGCCATAACAGCAACACCGGTATCCAACAGATCGTTGCCAGTGAGCTCCAAATAGGCGCTGCCACCACCAAATAAGCGCGGAAAAAACTCTTTGAAACCCTCATTCAAATTGTCGAACGTTTCTTTAAAGCGGGTGCGAGTCTCTTTGTCGATTTTGGCAATGGCTGCTTCCAACGTTTCCATCGCCTCCACCAAATCAGCATTTTGCTGATCGAGGTAGATTTTACGTTCTGAACATTGCTCAAACTCTTCAATGGCGACTAGGTTCACGGCACCAATACGCTCGATCTTCTTCACTACGTCAGCCAATTTAGCCTGCACTTCCTCAAGCGCTAAACCTTCCGGCAACGACTGCTGCAATAACACCATTTGTTCGGTATCTTTCTCGAGCTGTTCGGCGACTGTGTCACGCCGAACAACCACCTCTTGGCGGGCCATGCGCACGCCTTCCAAACTGTCTCTCACGGCCTTAGATTTGCGATCAAAGCCCAGCCTTTGTTGGTCGGTGCTCTGCATTTGATTCTCAAAGTCATTGAGCGCATTACGAGCTTTCGCTAGTCGTTGCTCTGCCTCTAGCCGGCTTTCTAGCAAGCACTGTAGTTGCTCGCGCAAAGACTCGCTTGGGTCAGCATCCTGCTTGAACAGTTCTTCTAACTCAGTGCGGCGAGCCGACTGTTTTTCAAGTTGCTGCTGGAGCCGTTCAATGCTCTCTTGCAGTGACGCATCATTCGACTGTAAGCGCTCAAACTCAATTTGGCGAGCTTGGCGCTCATCACGAGCCAACCTTTCCGCTAAACGAGCCGCTTCCAAGGCAGCAACCAAGCCGTCTTTTTGATTACTTAGATCCTCACGGCGCTCTCCGAAACTGGCGGCTTGCGCTTTCGCCTCTTCCATGCGTTTATTAGCCGCAACTACCTCTTCGCGGGCTGCATCAAGTTGATCACCGAGTTGCTGTTGTTCGCTGAGCAAGGCATCACGCTGCTTCAAGAGCTCGGCACTTCTGGCCTCAATCGCGCCGAGCTGATTGTGTAACTCGGTGCGCGTATGTGATTTATTGCGAAACTCACTGCGGCGCTGCTCTCGATCCGCCTCAAGCTGGGCGATTTTCTCTTGTGCTTCTTCGCCTTGAAATTGAATTTTCTGAAGCTCGCGTTCGGCAGCTTCGGTACTCTCGGTTAATTTTTCGATTTCGGCTTCACGCTGCAAAATGCCGGCCTGCGCGTCTTGGTTGCGACCAAACGACGCCCAATTAGCGCCAACCCAGCAACCATCGCGACTGACTATAGACTCATGTGCCGCTAGTTTATCACGCGCTTGCAGCGCGTCAGCCAAGGTGTCAGCAGCATAAACGCCGTGAAACCAACCGTCGATCTGTACATCATCGGCTCGAACTTTATCTATCAAGAGCTCTAAATCTGAGGCCGAATGCGTCGAGCTCTGAGCTGCGATATCCAATTGTCTGCTGTCCATTACTGGTGCAGAACTGTGGTCTACCAACGAAATTCGACCTGCATCAAAGCTTGCCATATCGCTGCTATACCGTTCAAGCTGTTGCACGGTCAAGGCGTTGAGGTGTTTTGAAAGTACCGTATCGACCGCAAGCTCCCAGCCGGACTGAACTTGTAAGCGCGACGCTATTCTAGGGTTACTACCGATACCCTGACGCTGCAACCATTCGTTAACCTGTGGATTGTCATCACCCAATGCCGCTGCCTGCAAAGCGTTCAAGGAGCTCAGTTGCGCATTGTCGTCCTGCATTTTATGGCGTACTTCATTATAGTGCTGACGACTAAGCTCCAACTCTTTTCTCAATTCCACCAATGTTTGATCAGCACTTTGTAAGCCTTGCTCCAACTCAGCGCACACTCCATCAATTTCAGAAACCCGTTTTTGCAACGCCGTAATTTCTTCCATATTGAGCTTGCCATCGATTTCTCCCAGCGTGGTCGAAACTTGCTCAGCACGCTCACTAAAGTGGTGAATGCGTCGATTGTGTTGCTCGATACGCGCTGACTGAACATCGTGTTCTTTTTCTGGGTCAGCCGCTTCTCTGTTCAAAATTTCCCAATCACTTTGCCAACCTTGAAAAGTTTGCTCGGCACTCTGAAACGCTGAACTGGCCGTGGTGTACTCACCTTCCAGCTTCTGCACCACGGGCTCGATGTCGACTAACTGTTGCTTGGTTGTACCCAAGCGCTCCTGATCCATCGCTAAGTGTTGGCTAGCCTCACGCTCAGATTCGGTCAGGCGCTGGTACTCTTCTTCTTGCTGCTGCCGAGTTTGTCGAGTGTGCTCGATCGATTGCTCCAGCGCGGCAACTTCGCCACCAATTCCGTAGTAATCGGCCTGCACCTTGTTCAGGGCCTCGGTCAATTCTGCCTGTTCTTGGCGCATGGCTTCTAGCTGTGACTCTACATCACGTTGCTCGGCCACTTGCGATTCAAATTCAGTTTGCAGTCTTTCTAATTCAACATCTTTTTCCTGCACCTGAGCATGCAAACCTGACCAACGCAGTGCTTGCAAAGAGGTATCCAACTCTCGCTGCTCTTCTTTGAGTGTTTTATAGCGCTCGGCTTCGTTGGCCTGACGCTTTAAACGACGCAACTGAGTGGCCAACTCGCCAATGATGTCTTCAACTCGGCTCAGGTTGTCGCGCGTGTGGCGAATTCGATTCTCGGTCTCGCGGCGGCGCTCTTTGTATTTGGAGATACCCGCGGCTTCTTCAATCAATACGCGCAGGTCTTCTGGCTTGGATTCAACGATTCGCCCCACCATACCCTGCTCGATGATTGAATACGATCTGGGCCCCAGGCCTGTGCCAAGAAAAATGTCCTGGATGTCTTTACGGCGGCAGCGCGTTTTGTTGATAAAGTACTTGGAGCCTCCTTCACGAACCAATTCGCGACGTATCGCTATTTCAGCGTATTTGGCATAGCTTCCCGGTGCCGTGCCATCGGCATTATCAAACACCAACTCCACATAGGCCCGACTGACCGGTTTACGCGCAGCTGACCCATTAAATATAACGTCTTCCATATTATCGCCACGCAGGGTCTTGGCGGAAGACTCACCCATTACCCAGCGGATTGCGTCAATGACATTGGATTTGCCGCAGCCGTTTGGCCCCACAATCCCGATCAGATTATTTGGTACCGAAACTTTCGTCGTATCGACGAATGATTTAAAGCCAGATAGCTTTACGTGTTTTAGTCGCATTGCGCCCTTATTGTTATTGTCAGTTGGTCTAAACCAAGCTGGAAAAATCCGCGGTTTAACCCTACGTTTCAGCCTTTTCACGCTGAACGCACAGTGACCTGAGACGATCTTACCCAAACACGAAAACCCATTGCCGCAAAGCAATACTACGTCAGTACTTGATTGGCTCTACGAGCCTTAACGAGCGGTAATTTTCGCCGGAAATTCCTGAATTTTAGACTCTCAGGACGGCTTCGGAGGTTCGTGCTAAAACTGGCAGATCGAATTGTTAAGTTAATCCCTAAGATTAAGTTAAAATCCGCTCGGTTAAAAGTTTTCATCACCGTCAATTCACAGTTTTTGGCGATTAAAGCAGGAATAAACATGCAACGTCCAAATGAGCCCTCAAAAGAGCTTGTCACTTTCGATAATCCCAACCGCAATAACGACTATACGATCCGGATCACAGTACCCGAATTCACCTGTCTTTGTCCGCTTACCGGGCAACCTGATTTCGCGGATTTTGTCATCGAGTATGTGCCTGCAGCGTCTTGTGTGGAGCTCAAAAGCCTCAAAATGTATTTCTGGTCATTCCGTGAAGAAGGTGGCTTTCATGAAAAGCTGAGCAATGAGATTCTCAACAAACTCGTAGCTGTGACCGCACCGAAATTTATGCGCTTAACAGCCAACTGGAATGTGCGCGGCGGTATCTATACAACGGTTGTCGTTGAGCACAAGGACGCGGATTGGGATGCCCCCCTTCGTATCGAACTACCCTAATGACTCTCTCGGCTGCCCAACTGCAGCAATTTAAAATCGATGGCTATTTGGTGCTCCCAAAGCTACTCAGCTCTAGCGATTGCGAAACACTAATCGACATCACTAATAAGCATCTGGCCGCCCGACAAGAGCCTTTTGAGTTGGAGGCCAGCGTTAAGTACCCAGGCGCACCCACCTCCCCTGATGAGCTGGGCGGCCAAACAATACGCCGCTTACTGCTGGCAGACCGTAGGGACCCGGCTTTTTTAAACATTGCCAAAAACACCCAAATCACGGATGGGATCAAAGCCATCCTCCGTAAAGAGATGCTGCGATTAAACCCAAACCATCACAATTGCGTGATGACCAAGTTACCGGAATTTAGCAGCGAAACTCTCTGGCATAGAGACACGCGCTACTGGCATTTTAGTGACAAGTATTTGGTTAACGCTTGGTGCGCTCTGGATGACGAGCTTGCGGCCAATGGTGCAATGAAAGTTTTGCCGGGTTCGCATCGCTGGCAAGTGCGAGACTCGGCGCTCGACGAAGAACAATTTCTAATTCTAGACCACCCCTTTAACCAAGACCGCTTAGCCACGGCCAGAACAATTGAACTCAAGCAGGGGGATGTGCTGTTGTTCAGCGCACACTGTTTTCATGCCGCCGGTAAAAACACCACCTCTAAGGCCAAGTATTCCTTGGTTTTCACTTATCACGACGACACTACTAAGGCGATCAAAAACACACGTTCAGACTTGCTGCCTCCAATTGATGTTCAAGCTTGAAAATCTACTTAACCCACCCTAGTCTAAACAAGGCCAGAAAGTTTCTTTAGCTGATCAATTAGCACCTGCAAATCAGCCTCGCCTGGTTCCTCGCGGCCAAACAACCAATCCATAATAATTGGGTCTTGTATCTCTAATAAACGCTCAAACGCTGCAACTCCCTGCGCGTCTAAGCCTTGGTACTCGTGCTCCAAAAAGCGGCCAAACAACACATCTAGCTCGCGCACCCCTCTTCTGCAGCGCCACCGTAGTTGCTGAGCATTAAGCGCCACGAACCTGTGCCAAAGCGACTGCTAAGCGGATGCTAAGGCTAGAACAGAGTTAAAGCGAACGCTCGGCAATCAGTTTTTTAATCTCACCGATTGCTTTACCCGGGTTCAATCCTTTTGGACATGTATTAGTGCAATTCATAATTGTGTGGCAACGATAAAGCTTGAACGGATCTTCCAAGTAGTCGAGCCGCTCGCCACTTGCTTCATCACGACTGTCGGCCAACCATCGGTATGACTGCAGTAAGATTGCCGGGCCTAAGTATTTGTCACTGTTCCACCAGTAACTGGGGCACGATGTTGAGCAGCAGGCGCATAGAATGCACTCGTAAAGCCCATCTAGCTTTTCACGTTCTTCTTTAGATTGAAGACGCTCAGCTGAAGGAGAGACGGAAGTTGATGTTTTTAACCAAGGCTCTACTGACGCATATTGAGCATAGAAATGCGTCATATCGGGCACCAAATCTTTCACCACGGACATATGTGGCAGCGGATAGACGTTCACGCTTGAGCCACAATCTTCAATCGCCTTGGTGCAAGCGAGCGTATTGGTGCCATCGATATTCATGGCGCACGAACCACAAATACCCTCGCGACAAGAGCGCCGAAAAGTGAGCGTCGGGTCGACCTCATTTTTGATCTTGATCAAAGCATCGAGCACCATCGGCCCGCAGCTGTCCATATCAAGATCGTAGGTTACGGTCTGTGGGTTTTGATCGTCATCTGGAGACCAGCGATAAATTTTAAACGTACGTACATTCTTCGCGCCTTCTGGCGCGGGAAAATGCTTGCCTTTGCTGATCTTAGAATTCTTGGGTAAGGAAAATTCGGCCATTTTCGTATCCTGTTATTGATTCGGCGCTAACGCTAATGAAGTTTTTTCGTATCGATTAAGTTCCAACTAGTGCACGCACGGCTTTTAGTAAACGCGAGGCTTGGGCTTGATGTACTCAATGTCGTCGGTCATCGTATAACTGTGAACGGGTCGATAATCGATGGTTGTTTTGTGCTTGTCATCACACCATGCGAGCGTATGTTTCATCCAGTTCTCATCATCGCGATCAGGAAGGTCATCACGCGCATGGGCGCCCCGGCTTTCATCACGATTTGCCGCGGAGTCCATGGTCACAACGGCTTGATCGAGTAGATTCTCCAGTTCAAGAGTTTCGATAAGATCAGTATTCCAAATCAAGCCGCGATCGGTGGTCCCGACATCGTCAAAAGATCCGGCTGTGGCAGCCATTTTGGCGACGCCTTCGTTCATCACATCACCGGTTCTAAACACCGCACAATGCGCTTGCATGGTACGTTGCATTTCCAAGCGAATATCCGCCGTAGCACGCGCGCCGCTGGCATGGCGGAGCTTATCAAGCCGGTCCAGGGTCGCTTCACCAGCGTTGTCTTTGATTGACGGAATAGGTTCTGCTGGATCGATGACCTCTTTTGCACGCAACGCTGAGGCGCGTCCGAAGACGATTAAGTCCAGCAATGAATTTGAACCCAATCGATTCGCACCATGCACCGACACACAAGCGGCTTCGCCAATCGCCATCAATCCTGGCACCACGGTATCTGGGTCGCCGTCTTTTAAAGTCACCACTTCCCCATGGTAATTGGTTGGAATGCCACCCATGTTGTAGTGACCTGTTGGCAACACAGGGATCGGCGCTTTGGTTACATCCACGCCAGCAAAGATCTTTGCTGACTCTGAAATACCTGGTAAACGCTCTTCGAGTAGCTCAGGACCCAGATGCTCCAAATGCAGATGAATGTGATCGGCATCATCACCCACGCCCCGACCTTCATTGATCTCTATGGTCATTGAACGGCTCACCACATCGCGAGAAGCTAAATCTTTCGCGTTAGGTGCATAGCGCTCCATAAAACGTTCGCCGTCGGAGTTGGTTAAATAACCGCCCTCACCACGTGCACCCTCAGTGATCAAGCAGCCCGCGCCGTAAATACCGGTCGGGTGAAACTGCACAAACTCCATGTCTTGTAACGGCAAGCCGGCACGCAACACCATCGCGTTACCGTCGCCAGTACAAGTGTGAGCCGAGGTACATGAGAAATAAGCTCGGCCATAACCGCCGGTAGCCAGCACGACTTGTTTGGCTCGATATCGATGAATCTCACCAGTGGCCATATCAATCGCAATAACACCGCGACACTCACCCTCTTCCATAATTAAATCGAGGGCGAAATATTCGATAAAGAACTGGGCACTGTGTTTAAGCGCTTGTTGATACAGAGTATGCAGAATTGCGTGCCCTGTGCGGTCGGCCGCAGCGCAAGTGCGCATCGCTTGACCTTCACCATAATGGGTTGTCATTCCACCAAAAGCACGTTGATATATTCTGCCGTCTTCAGTACGAGAAAACGGTACACCATAATGTTCCAATTCATAAACCGCGGCGGGGGCGTTACGGCACATATACTCGATTGAGTCTTGGTCGCCAAGCCAGTCAGAACCCTTGACGGTATCGTACATATGAAAGCGCCAATCATCCTCGCCCATATTACCGAGTGCTGCACTCATGCCGCCCTGGGCAGCAACGGTATGGCTGCGGGTTGGAAACACTTTAGTCAGGCATGCCGTCGATAGTCCGGCTGCCGCCATGCCAAATGTAGCGCGCAAACCCGCACCACCTGCTCCGACCACCACAACGTCGAAAGCATGATCATTAATCTTATAGTCACCGTTCATGGATTAAGCTCCCAACACAACTTTGAACACGGATAGCGCTGCATACAAAGCTAAAGCAGCAGCAGCAAATTTGATAAGCAATAGAAGGCTTAGATTAAGCCATTTAGTGTGAATGTAGTCTTCGATAACAACTTGCAGACCGGTCTGACCATGAAACAGAGCAGCGAAGACAAACAACAACATCAAAGTTGCGTTGAACGCTGATCCCAGCCAAACCACAGCGTCATTGTAACTGGCTCCGATAAGAGACAAAACACTGACTAAGAACCAAATACTCAACGGAATCAATGCAATGGCGGTTACACGTTGCCACCACCAATGAGAAAAACCATGGCCTGCTGATCCTAGACCCACGGCTTTAGATAAAGGGCTCCTTAAACTCATTAGGCACCTCCCATACGGCCAACAGCCAAAATAACGGTGAGCACGGTAAGGCCCAGGGCCGCTCCCAGCACCATCCAGCCCGATTTATATAAATCTTCAATGTCGAAACCACGCCCGACATCCCAGAATAAATGGCGGATGCCGTTACAGAGATGATAGTAAAGTGAGAATACCCACCCGAGCAGCAGCAAAGTTACGAACCAATTCTGTGCCAGTGTATGGACTTTTTCGTAGGCCTGCGGGCCACCGGCAATGGCAGCGAGCCAATACACTAGAAATGGTGCGCCGAGAGATAGGAAAATGCCCGTTCCACGATGCAGTATCGAAAGCATCGAAGTGAGCTGCGGTTTGTACACCTGCAGATGAGGCGATAAAGGTCGTTCTTTTTGCATTGCTGTTGCCTTGTTAGTCAGCGAAATGTTTGGACGCTCTATTGTGGACCCTATGCAAGCCGACATATCACCGGCCGCAGTTAGCGTCGAACTTTAAATCTGAATAATAAAATAACTTGCTGCTCGCGGCAGCCGAACCCATTGGCGAATCAACTCCGTCCCGCTGGTGATATATAATCGTGGTTTTGCTTGAGTAGCGGGGTGGTAATGTTACACCAAGTTCATAATCGATGTCAGATCGATCCCGCACTTTTACTCGCTTTTCTTGGCATTGGTACGATGAATCTGATACCTGTCGCCCGCAGCGATTACTCAATAGAGCGCAAAACTAAAAGTCGTAGCAACGCCCTTTCGCCTCCCAATCCCCATAGCGAGTTGGCTCGAGACCTTTCGGGCCTCCAATTTCAGTCGTCTCGGCAGCGCCCTCTTTCACTTCTGATTCGGTTAAGACTTGCGCGTCTTTGTGCTGATTAACTTCTGCAGCGATTGCTTCAGACTGAGAAACTTGTTTGTCGGAGTGTTCAGGCATCATCGGTTAACGTAGGTTGACAACGTGGCGCCAGCTTAACATGCTGAAAGTGGCCAGAGGTAGAGGCAATCTTCACGGTTGTATCTGGTATGATCGCCGCCCATAAAATTAGCTTTCACTCGCAGCCTGACACAAGAATGGAAACGCTTGATCACCTTACTTTAATCTCTATCAGCGGCGACGATGCCGAGGATTTTTTACAGGGCCAATTGACCAATGACATCAGCCAGCTGGACAACAGTTGGCATTTTACGGGTTATTGCAGCCCCAAAGGCCGATTGCTTGCCTTAATGCGTTTGTGGCGAACCCCCTCCTCTAACGATTCGCCTCAATTCTTTGCACTCCTTGAGCGTAGCGTCGCTGAGTCTGTGATCAAAAAACTGCGCATGTATGTTTTACGTAGCAAAGTGGTGATCGAGGAGCTGCAGAACATGCAGATATTAGGGAAATACACCTCCGAGCCAGACGACGATCTCGCGAGTGGGTCAGTAACTACTTCAAATATTGGCACAGAGCTAGGTTTTGGAAAACGAGCACTGGTCATCGCTAGCGAAGCACCGGCAAGTGAATTGGTTGATGGCAGCCAAGGTTGGCTAAGCAAGGATATTCGAGAAGGTCTCCCGATGATTAGTCAACACACGCAGGAAATGTTCATTCCGCAAATGGTTAACCTCGACACGATCGGCGGAATAAGCTTTAAAAAAGGTTGTTATACAGGGCAAGAGATCGTGGCGCGAATGCACTATTTGGGTAAACTCAAGCAGCGCATGTACTTGTGTGAGCTTGAACAGGTAACTACCGATTCTGACAACCCTGAAGAAGGTGCCCGAGTAATAGCGGAAGAAGGAAAAAACGCCGGTAATCTAGTAACCTCAGTAATTAATGGTCAATGCCTAGCCGTGTTGCGTCTTGACCATATCGATTCAGAGTTATCGCTTGAGTCTGGTCGAAAACTTACGGTTTCTGCTGACCAACCATATCAAATACAATAAGGTTCAGCCTTGAGCCTGTAACAGCCCTGGTACTACAACAATTGATCCAGCGGATAAGCGTGGGTCACCTTGTTTTCGTCCATAATGACGTGCGTACTCAAATTTATCTCGGCTTCGGTGCATTCGATAAGTAAATCCGTTAATTCGAGATAGCGCTCCATGTTGGGCGCGGCAATTTTTAAGAAGAAATCGAACGCGCCACTGACCGTATAACACTCGAGCACCTCAGGCACACCATTGACGAACTCCTGAAACTGAGAGAAATCCTTCTTAGTTTGGTTTTTCATGGAAATCGTAACAATGCACTGCACGATTCTGCATATTTTGCGTAGATTTATCGACGCGTGATAAGACTCTAATATGCCGGCCTGCTCTAATTTTCGCACTCTCATGAGACAGGAACTTGGCGACAAGTGAATCTTATCGGCCAAATCTTGGTTGGTGATTCTGGCTTGCGTTTGCAGAACCCTAAGAATTCGCAAATCGGTTTTATCGAGTGTTGCCATGCTGACTCCAAAAGTTACCCCGGCAGTATACCCGAATAATATTTGGCCAAGTATTCGATCTGCACGATTTTTCACGGCGGAGCCAAACAGTTCAATAACTCATTCGGTCGCGCAAACTCTAAGATGATCGTCATCTATTCGATGCGCTATTATTAGTCTCAGCAATTTACTTAATAAGAGGACTCACCATGGCCCAGCCAGCAAAGAACAACGATATTGATGTAAGCGAATACGCAATCGCCCGCGCCGCCATGATGAGCACTTACGCCCCGCCAGAAACGGTTTTTGTGCGCGGTGAAGGCGCTTATTTGTATACCGAAGATAATGATGAGTACTTGGATTTCTTTGCCGGAATTGCGGTTAATTCGCTCGGCCACTGCCACCCAGACTTAGTTAAAACCTTACAAGATCAAGCCGCCAGCCTATGGCATTTATCCAATGCATACCGAGTTCCTCAGGGCGAGCAGCTGGCAGCTCGACTCGTCGAATTAGCGGGCTTTGATAAAACCGACGGGCGCGTGTTCTTCACTAACTCTGGCACGGAGTCAGTGGAATGCGGTCTTAAGATCATGCGTCGTTATCAATTCGATCAGGGTCACACTGGTAAAAACCGCATTATCGGCACCTCCTCTGCCTTCCATGGCCGAACCTTTGCAGCCATTTGTGCGGCTGGTAACCCCACCCATGTAAAAGGTTTTGTACGCGAAGATGAAGGCTACGACCATGCACCTTTTGGCGATCTGGATGCCATTGCAGCACTGATAAATGAAAACACCGCCGGGGTGATTGTTGAGCCGGTCCAAGGCGAAGGCGGTATCCACGTGGCCAGCGAGGCTTATCTAGAAGGCCTTCGCAAGCTCTGCGATCAACACGGTGCATTACTGATGTTCGACGAAGTTCAATGCGGAATAGCTAGAACCGGCAAAGTCTTTGGTTATCAACATGCGGATGTCCAACCTGACATAATCGCGCTCGCTAAAGGTATTGGTGGCGGTTTTCCAGTCGGTGCTTGCATTGCCAATGGACCCTTTGCAGCTTCGATGGTGGTCGGCACGCACGGCAGCACGTATGGCGGCAACCCCTTGGCAATGGCCGTTGCCAGCAAAGTGATAGAGCTTGTGACTGAAACTGAGTTTTTGCAGCATGTGACTACTGTCGCTGGCGAACTGCATTGTGCCTTGCAAGGATTGGTCGACAAGCATTCAGGCGTGCTTGATCAAGTGAGAGGAAAAGGTCTCATGCTCGGCCTGCGATTCAAAGACGCCGATGCCAATGCCGAAGTAATGAAGCTGGCTCGCGAAGAAAAAATACTCACTACCAAGGCTGGCGATAATGTTCTACGACTACTGCCACCACTCATTATTGAGATGAGCCATATTGAAGAAGCGGTTGCCAAACTCGACCGTGCCATTACAGTTTACGCCGCGCAGAAATGAATAATGCTGCAAACAATTGGATTGCAGACCAGCATCAGCAACTAGCCGCAACACTCAAAGAATGGAGCAATATCAACTCCGGCTCGTATCACGTAGCTGGCGTAGAGCGCATGGCCGATGCGATTCAAGAATATATTGAGAGTCGTTTCGAGGTATCCGGCAAACGCTTTGCTCTGCCCGCTCTACAACAGGTCTCCAATACCGGTCAACTGATCGAACGGCCGGTTGGACCGCTACTCAAATTCAGTGTAAGGCCGGAGGCAGAAACTCGCATTCTATTGTGTGGCCACATGGACACAGTGTTTCCAGAGGACAGCGAGTTTCAGCAGTGGCACCAAATCGATGCCAACACTCTTGGCGGGCCGGGCGTTGCCGACATGAAAGGTGGCATTATTGTGATGCTCACCGCTTTGCAGGCTTATGAACGGCATGTTGACAACAAAAACCTCGGCTGGGACATCGTTCTAAATCCGGACGAAGAAGTTGGCTCGATTGGCTCCGCGCCTCACCTAATCGATGCCGCGCAGAATACGCACATGGGCATGGTGTTTGAGCCAAGTATGCCCGATGGCTGGCTCGCAGGGGCCCGGCGCGGAAGCGGCAACTATAGTCTAGTGGTGCATGGCAAGGCCGCTCATGCAGGGCGTGAGTATCACGCGGGAAGAAATTCCGTAGCTGCGCTGGCGCAGGCGATGACCAAACTCGACAGTCTTAATGCACTCAGCGACGAAATAACTCTGAATTTGGCGCGAATCTCAGGGGGTGGGCCTAATAATATCGTTCCTGATCTGGCGATCTGTCATTTTAATATCAGGGTCGGTTCGCTGGAAGATCAAGCGCTCGCAGAACAGCATGTCGCTTCCGTGTTGAGCGATCTCGAAAATCTCGAAGGCTATTCGGTTGAACTGCATGGCGGCTTCACTCGCCCACCGAAACCAGCCACGTCTCAACAAGAAAAGCTATTCGAATTAGTCCGATCATGCAGCAGTGAGCTGGATATCGAAATTGGCTTCAGAGCCACCGGCGGTTGCTGTGACGGCAACAACTTACTTGCGGCCGGCTTGCCGAACATTGACACCCTAGGAGTCAGGGGCGGAGACATTCATTCAGACCAAGAATACATGCATCTGGATTCTTTGTCAGAACGCTCTAAACTCAGTTTTAGCATCTTAGAGAAGCTCAATCAGAACGCCAGCTTTTGGCTGAGTTGAAGCATCAGGAAACACAGTAATGCGAGAACAACTGCTTATTCGCCCGGCCAGTCTGGATGACCTCGATCAGCTTCTGGAACTGTCAGATATTGTAGGCTCGGGCATGACCTCAATGCCCTCTGATCGACAAAGCTGGATCGATAAAATTGAACGGTCGATCTTGGATTTTAATCGGCCAGAGGCCTTGCGAAACGGCGACATCTATTTCATGGTCATGGAAGATGTGGCGCAGCAAAAAATTGCCGGCAGTGGTGCGGTCTATGCCGGCATTGGAGTTGAGCGGCCCTTCTATTCTTACAAGCTCTCAACCATAACTTCCAGCTCTGAAAAGCTCGATCTAACAGTACACACAAGGATACTTAACTTGGTCAATGACTTTACCGGTGCAACCGAGATTGGCTCTCTCTTTGTGCGGCCAGAGTATCGTCGTGATGGCATCGGTAAGTTTCTATCTCGCAGCCGGTTTTTAATGCTGGCTGATTTTTCAGAGCGTTTTGATGAACGTGTGTTCGCAGAAATTCGTGGTTGGCTCGATGACGACACTCACTCGCCTTTCTGGGACAGCCTAGGGCATAAGTTTTTTGGTCTGAGCTTTCAAAAAGCGGACTTCATTTCCGCAGTGGATGGCTTTCAATTTATCTCCGACTTGATGCCAAAGTACCCGGTTTATGTGGATATCCTCTCGCAAGAAGCCCAGAACACGATTGGCCGGCCACATGATGATGCAGCAGGTGCAATGAAAATACTAAATGGAGAAGGGTTTAGATACACCGGCTACGTGGACATCTTTGATGCCGGCCCTACTCTGAGCACCCAGCTTGATCAAATCAAGTCGGTATCAGACAGCCAACAATCAGTTGTTGCCAAGGTGATTGATGACGATCAATTAGTCGATGCAGACAGCTATATCATCAGCAATGTAAGGCTGCCTGACTACCGCATGACGAGATCAACAATACGAGTCAACCAGCAAGGCGAAGTAACCGTTGGCACGAGCGCCGCGCGCGCTTTGCAAGTCGAAGCTGGGAGCCAAGTGAGAGTGCTGCTTGAGCGCGCCAATAATCGCCAACAACCGTAACAAACTTGAGACCAAAACGATGACGCATTTTATTGATGGCCAGTGGGTCAGCGGCACTGAATCCGCCGTGCTGATCGAATCAGAGAACCCAGCAACAGGTGATGTGATATGGAGCGGTTACAGCGCAACTGCTGACAACGTGGATGCGGCCATGCAAGCGGCACGACAAGCACTCAGAACTTGGTCTCGTCGCTCTGTTCAAGAACGAACTGATGTATTGTTAAACTATCAATCCATTCTGCGCGATCGCAGCGATGAGTTAGCTCAAGCCATCAGCGATGAAACTGGCAAACAACACTGGGAAGCCAAAACCGAAGTCGCTACGATGATTGACAAAATTGATTTATCCATCAGTGCGTTCGAACAACGCACAGGCACTAGCCAAAAGGATCTCAACGGAGTTCAGGCCACCCTAACCCACCGCCCGCATGGCGTGATGCTGGTCTTGGGCCCCTATAATTTCCCTGGTCATCTTCCCAACGGGCACATCGTGCCGGCACTACTGGCTGGCAACACCATCATCTTTAAACCCAGCGAACTAACTCCATCGGTGGGACAGCTAATGATCGATTGCGTGGCCAAGGCCGGCATTCCTGACGGTGTGATCAATCTACTTCAGGGGGACGGTCAAACGGGCGCGCTCTGTAGTTCGCACAGCGAAATAGATGGCTTACTTTTTACCGGCAGCTCAAATACCGGTGCAGCACTGCATGCCCAATTAGGTGGCCAGCCCGGCAAAATTCTGGCTCTAGAAATGGGCGGTAACAATCCGCTTATCTTCTCTGACGTTAAAGACATAGATGCGGCGGTTTACCAGACTCTGCTGTCGGCATACATCACCTCTGGGCAGCGTTGCACCTGCGCGCGAAGGTTAATCGTCGTGCGCGGAGAAAACGGGGCTCAATTTGTCGATAAATTGGTGACAGCGACGCAAAACCTCGAAGTCGGCATGCCCAATGATGGTGATGCTTTCTATGGCCCTGTGGTTTCAAATCGTGTTGCTGACGCATTGCTTCAAGCGCAACAATCCATGCTTGAGAAAGGGGCTACAGCCTTGGTTGAAATGCGACGATTGGCAGACAACACGCCGTTACTCTCACCTGGTTTACTCGACGTTACATCGATGCAAAACAGAATTGACGAAGAACACTTTGGCCCACTATTGCAGTTGATCTGGGTCGACTCACTCGATGAAGCCATTATTGAGGCCAACAATACTAAGTATGGTTTGGCGGCAGGCATGCTCACCGACAACGATGACCACTGGGAAGAGTTTTACGCGCGTGCCAGAGTAGGCATATTGAATCGCAATAGACAAACCACCGGCGCCAGCGGCGGCGCACCGTTTGGCGGTGTTGGAGCCAGTGGAAATCATCGGCCAAGTGCTTTTTACGCCGCCGATTACTGCGCATATCCTATGGCCACGATGAGCGATCAGACTGCGCAATTGCCTGACTCTCTCAGCCCGGGTGTCAAACTGTGATTGCGCACGAAGTCAATTTCGATGGCTTGGTTGGGCCTAGCCACCATTACGCAGGTCTGTCTAAGGGCAACATCGCTTCTGAAAAAAACGCGATGGCCGTCGCCAACCCCAAGGCGGCTGCCTTACAGGGGTTGGAGAAAATGATCTCGCTGCACCGCAGTGGATTCAAACAAGGCGTGCTCGCCCCGCATCTGCGCCCTAACATCGACATCTTACGCCGGCTTGGCTTTAGCGGTGATGACCGCTCCGTCATTGCGAAAGCGTGGAAATCGGCTCCCGATATTGTCAGCAAGTGCTACTCGGCCTCGCCCATGTGGACAGCCAATGCCGCCACCGTATCGCCCGCTGCTGATACGGCTGATGGCAGGACTCACTTTACCGCGGCGAATCTCTGCCGCATGTTCCATCGTTCTTACGAGAGCGATTTCACGGAAAAATTGTTAGCCACGATGTTCTCTGATGAGCAGCACTTCGCTCATCATTCAGCGCTGCCATCTGGCCACTACTTTGGCGATGAAGGCGCCGCAAACCACACTCGATTTGCTCAAGATCACGGCGCGCCTGGCGTCGAATTTTTTGTCTATGGAGAGAAAGCATTCGACAATCAAGCAGCTAAACCTAGCAAGTACCCGGCTCGGCAAAGCCTCGAAGCCAGTCAAGCAATCGCTCGCCTTCACGGTTTGAAAGAACAGCAAGTTGTGTTCGCGCAACAAAACCCTGAGGTCATCGATGCCGGCGTATTCCACAACGATGTGATCGCCGTAGGCACCACCAATCTGCACTTCTACCACCAGCATGCATTTTTAGACTCGAAAAGGGTAAACGCCGAATTAGCGGACAAGTTTGCTGACGATTCGTTTTACGCTTTGGAAGTTAAGGATGAAGACGTAACGGTTGCAGAAGCCGTATCGACCTATTTATTCAATACTCAATTATTGGACATCTCCGATGAGAACTCGGCGAACAAATTCGTTCTGATTGCACCAAGTGAATGCGAAGACCACCCGCGCGTCAAACGCTACCTCGATCAGGTTTTGGCGTCGGATGCACCGATTGAAGAAGTCAGATATTTCAATTTGAGAGAAAGCATGAAAAATGGTGGTGGACCCGCTTGTCTGCGGCTACGGGTGGTCTTGAACGATCCGCAACTGGAGAGCATTAGCCCACGTGTTTTAATCACTGAAGAACTCTACCAGGACCTAGTCGCGTGGGTCGAAAAACACTATCGAGATCAACTGAGCTTTGAGGATTTACGTGACCCACAATTGATCGATGAGTTACAAGCAGCCGCTGTTTCGCTTGAACATATCTTGAAAATGCCCAATTTGTACTCACTTTAAAGTCAATGTCAAAACCGAGTAATGCGAGACAATAGAGATATTGATATAACATTGTGTTATGAACGGTTTTTGATTCATAGAATTTTCACATAACCATAGGTTATTTCTCATATAAGGTAAAGCCATTTTAAAAAACATCCTAATGCCCGCATATTAGAGTTGCTGAAACGCGGAGTTGCAACCGCTTAATCACTCAATACGAGGTGCTATTATGGAAATCATGATTTATGTAACGCTCGGTTTGCTTGCGCTTGTTGCAATCATCGAACTCACTGATCACTAAGAACATAGCTGGCTTTTGGTATAACGCAAATTTGCAGCGCTCATACCACCGGTCGGCACACTAGCCTCACTCCTGCTAGTTACATTCTCTAAGCCATGCTTTTGCATGGCTTTTTTTTGTTCACTGGTTGTTGGGTGCTCATAAGTGAGATCGAGGGGAAGGACTTTGTTGGGCTTTTTTTCGCTCAAGGCTGTCTTCACTGATGGTTGGGTACTGGTAAGTAAGGCCGAGGGGAAGGACTTTGTTGGGCTTTTTTTCGCTCAAGG
>CALJJR010000035.1 GCA_937973905.1 uncultured Arenicella sp.
AAACGTAAAACTGATGATTGACTCAGGTGCCAGTGGAGGGTTGATACTGGATGAAAATTCGGATAACGGCTTATTCGTACCCGAAAATAATATCAAAAGCTCGTTACCCTCAAGCGCGGAACTGGCGCGGGTATGCTGCAATGGATTGACCCTAGCGCTGGCCTTGAGGATTTTATTGGCCCATGGACAGTAAAGGTGAGTATTGATGGCAAAGAGATTGCCAAGTTAACCATGGAAGTTAACTGTTAAGCACGTTACTTTTTTGCGGACTTTTTAGCGACGTTATTGCGAATATAGTCCGGCACAAATGCGGCCGGTTCTATCGTCTCTCCCTGTTCGAATTTTTTCCTAGCTAACGCTAATACAGCGGTGGCATCCGGCAGCATTAAGTTGGGTTCGGGTAATTTATATTCTCGCAACGAATCAGGTAGTTGCTGTTGATATTCATGCCAAGCATTCCCTGCGAGGGTAATATTTACCTTACTACTAGCAATTAACTCAGGGGCGAGTACTTGAATATCACCGAACACTTCTGGGAACTCACTCTGGACCGAGTACTCCGCGCAGTAAATCTCACCCATTCTGGCATCTATGCCAGCCAGTACTGCATTGGCTTCTGGCACTGCCTGCTTGGCTTGCCAAGCGAGTGCGGCTAAAGAAGACACACCGATCATTGGGCATCCGCCCCCATAGGCAATACCCTGTGCTACACCAATCCCAATTCTTAAACCTGTGAACGAGCCTGGCCCCTGCCCAACTGCAACGGCAGACAAGCTCTTGGCACTAACCTCAAACTCGGCAAATAGTTCGGCAATCATTTCCAACACCACTTGAGAATGAATATTGTTACCGACTTGGCTGCGGTTAATTGTTTGCTGATCGTGACTCAGCGCAACCGAGCACGCACTGGTCGCGGTTTCTATCGCGAGTAAAGCTCTAGACATGATCGCCTCGGATAGACCGGACAAACCCCGCGGCTTTTTCTGGGTCAGTGGTTCTGCGCATACGCGGCAAACTGTTCAAAAAGACCTTGCCGTAATGAGTACGACGCAAACGAGAATCACAGATCATTAACAGCCCTTTATCATCTCGACTGCGAATTAAACGGCCTGCACCCTGTCTTAAAGTAATAACCGCGCGTGGAACCTGATAAGCCATAAATGGATTATCGCCGGACGCCTGCATAGCCTCAAGTCTGGCCTTTAGAACTGGGTCAAAGGGCGACTCAAACGGTAACTTATCGATGACAACTACGCTCAACGCATCACCTGGAACATCCACGCCCTCCCAAAAGCTCATGGTACCTAAGAGCACTGATGCGGGTTTATCGGTAAACGCTTTCAATAAATCGCGTTTACTGGTTTCACCCTGCATCAAAATCTCAAACTCGTCGCCCGCTTCGTCATCCAAGCGTTGCTCAAATTTTTGCATGATGCGAAACGACGTGAAGAGCACAAAGGCACCGCCCTTACTGGCTCTTAGAATTGGCAATACCTCATCAAACATCGCGTCAGTGAAATCTGGATCTTTCGGTTCTGGTAGTCCCTCTGGAACATACAAAACGGCTTGTTCAAAATAGTCAAAGGGGCTGTCCCAGCTGGAACTTAGGGCATCATCGGCGAGGCCGGCTAATTGCTGAAAGTGTGAAAAATCTCCATCGACGGACAAAGTGGCAGAAGTAAATACCCGCGCCTGCTTGTCATTGCCAAAATAACTGTTCAGAGCATCGCCAATATTGAGCGGCGTTTCATGAATACGAAATGTGCGGCGCGCCAACTCTACCCAACGCACCATCGCCTCATCATGATTTGCATCAGCCAGCTGATGGCAAACCTGGGCTAATTCAATCGCGCGTTCATGGCAGCGGGCAAGGGCTTCGCCCACTACAGCTGCGTCTTCAAGCGCGTCGGCAAACTCGCTCAGCTCTTGCGCTAAACGAACCAGCTTTTTATCCAGAGCAGGCAATTCCTGCGTGAGATCAGACCATGAAATTCGACGTTCATCCAAGCCTAAGGCGAGCCTAAAATCCGCGGCGGTCTTCTCTAATTGATCGGCTTTATTGACCAGATCGGGAATCAAACTTTTCTCTTGCAGCTCGGCGGTGCGAGTATCACCAGCCAGTTCTAAGACCTGCCATGAACTGAAACTGCGCCCTAAAAAATTTGAGGCAATATCCGGTATCTGATGCGCCTCGTCAAAGATCACGCAATCGGCTTCAGGCAATAGATTGCCAAAGCCATCTTCTTTCAGTGCTTTGTCGGCAAAAAAGAGATGGTGATTAATGACCACAATCTCACTCGCCAACGCTTGTTTGCGCGCTTTATTGACATAGCAGTCTTCAAAAAAGCTGCAGTTCTGCCCCAAACAATTATCCACTGTGGACGTAAGTTGCGGCCAAATTCTCGAATCTTCAGATACATCAACGAGCTCCGCTATATCGCCTGAACGAGTGCGCGGCAACCATTTTGATACTGCGTCGAGTTCCTCTTTTTGTTTTAGGTCGAGCCGCCGTACGCTGGCGCGCGTTTGTTGCAATCGATGCAGACACAAATAGTTTGCGCGGCCTTTGAGTAATGAAACCTTGGCATTGAGTTCCAAGAGCTTCAGCACGGTGGGAATATCGCGATGAAAAAGCTGTTCTTGTAGATGCTTGGTACCGGTAGAAATCAGCGTTTTCTTCTCGGCGAGCAGCGCCGGCACTAAATAGGCGAAGGTCTTACCGGTGCCCGTACCTGATTCCGCGAGTAGCGTTAAATTCTCGGCAATGGCGTGCTCAATTGATTGCGCCATCTCCACTTGAGAAGCGCGATACTTAAAATTGCCAAGCCCTTGTGCGAAGGTACCGTCGGGCCCGAGAATGGCCGCACTATCAATCCCTAATGGTGGCACGCGTTTGCTTAAACCTTAGCTTCTTGCACACATGATTCGAGTGCATCCTGCCAACTAGGCAGAGACAAGCCAAACACATCATGCAACTTGGAGTTATTCAATACTGAATACGCGGGCCGCTTTGCAGGCGTGGGATATTCCGCGGTGCCTATCTCATTCAAGCTCAAGTGATCGACCCCGTTTGCCGCAAACAAGGCCGCCGCAAAACCATGCCATGACGTCTCTCCACCACAACTAAAGTGGTACAAGCCTTGATGTTCCCTTGCTAATTCGGGTGCTTGCAGAATTTGGTCAGCGAGTTGCACACCAACAGAGGCAATACTGCCAGCAAATGTTGGGCTACCCATTTGATCGGCAACGACCGAAAGTTCATCTCTTGTTGCAGCCAGCGACAACATGGTTTTATAAAAGTTCTTGCCATGGTTTGAGTACACCCAAGATGTTCTCAATATTAAAGCAGCCGCGTCAGTTTGCTGTATCGCTCGCTCGCCAGCTAGCTTGCTTGCCCCATACACGCCGGTGGGAGATGGCAGATCGGTTTCGGTATAGGGAGAGTTCGCTTCTCCATCAAAAACGTAGTCCGTAGAGAAGTGAATGAGTGGAACGTCATTCTCAGCACACCATTGAGCAATCTTTGCTGGGGCGTCACGGTTAATCGCGTATGCAAGATCTTGCTCTTCTTCCGCCAGATCCACCGCCGTGTAAGCCGCTGGATTAATGATCAATGAGGGCCGAGCTTCATTCAGAAACGCGGCGATATGTTCGGGATGCGCGAGATCCAACTCCGCGCTGCCGGCAATTTGCAGTGAATCAGCGGGCAGCACTGCCTGCAGGTAAGTACTTACTTGACCATGGCGGCCAATCAATAGGGTGTTTGCCATAGTCAAACACTCAGCGCTGGCAGATCTTTCAATGGCGTGCCTTGCTCATCTTTGGCCGACAACTGCGGTTCTTCAACCGGCCACTCGATGCCAATCTCAGGGTCATTCCACAATAAGCTGCCCTCTTGTTCGGGTGCATAGATCGACGTGCACTTGTAAACAACTTCAGCGGTATCGGAGGTAACACAAAAGCCATGCGCAAAGCCTTCTGGCACATACAACTGCTGCTTGTTTTCATCATTGAGATAAAACCCTACCCACTGTCCGTAGGTAGGCGAACCAGTGCGGATATCAACGGCGACATCGTAGATCTCACCCTGCACCACGCGCACCAATTTGCCTTGCCATTGCGGGCTTTGGTAATGCAAGCCACGCAATACGCCGTAGCTTGATTTGGAATGATTGTCTTGCACGAATTCCAGAGGCAATCCCGTATCCTTGGCTTTGTCTTGATTGTAAGTCTCCATGAAAAACCCGCGTTCATCACCGAAAACCTGTGGCGTTACCAGCAGCACACCTGACAATTTGGTTTGTTCAACCTTCATATAAGTAGTATTTGAGAAGTAATTTTGGCCTTACGACAGGCGCGAATTGTAACCCGCCGCGGACTTACTGCCCAACCTAAACTAAGATCAAATTGGCTCGATAGTGACCGCAGTCGGCGGCAGCACATCGCCCTTGAACTCAACGGCTTCTGCGTTGTAGTTGAAAGTAAATTTATGCGAGGCTGTTTGCCGTTGTCGCACCCCTTCTGGCATAGCGATGGTATCGACGCTAAGATGTTCTGTAATGCGTAACAAAATCCGATGCAACGCCTCTTCGTTGGGCCAGCCGCCGAGGTATTGAATGCGCTCGTTGCCGACCAATAACGGAGAACCATCTGCCATCGTTTCCAAACTAGGTGCATTCGATTCTAAATGTTCCAGCCAACGAAACACCTCACCGCCCTGCTCCACCAAACGTGTAGCGCCGTCCCGCAAGCTTTCTACGTAAGCGACCTTACAGTCTAACATCGGGAGGTTGGGCGGCATGGCTGCAGGAATAGCGAAGTGTTCTGTTTTGGAGCCGCTGCGAGGACCAACCAAGACGGCACCTTGGTGTTCTTCAAGTTGTGCTAATAAGCTAGCGGGCCAACTTAATAAACCGGGAATCAGCACCAACTTATAGTCACTCAAAGAGCGGGTAGAAGGCGGCAAGATATCGATTGAGAGCCCCAAGCGGCGTAAGCCTCTATACATAGAAAGCGCCAGTGCGAAACCGTCAAAGCTTTGACCTTGGGGTTGGGTTTGCCATGCCCAACAAGATTCGTAGTCGAAGATAAGCGCAACCTGTGCCTGACCGTGTTCAATCTCGCCAAGTTCTTCTATTTCAGTATGCACTTGTTTGGCTTCACCGATTGCAGGCGCATCGGCGCTGTCTGGACGCAGCAAACCCGCATGCATTTGCTCTTGGGCAAAAGGCGCTTGTCGCCAGCGGAAGTAGCATACGGTTTCAGCTTGGTGGGCAATCGCTTCCCAGGTCCACAAACGCACCATTCCTGGCAGCGGCGCGGGATTAAACGGGGCCCAGTTGACCGGGCCGGGTTGTTGCTCCATCACCCACCAACGCCCATGCCCCACGGTACGGTAGAGATCATGATGAAAGGCCTGAAAATCGGGGTCGCCTTGTCGATAAAAACGCTGCCGCCATTCTTCAGTAGTATCAGATCGGTCTTCCAAGAAACCGAGTGGGTAACTATCCCAGCTGGCAATCTCTAAATCTTGCCCTACCGCGTAATGATCAAACTCGACAATTCTGCCCATATAGTTATGCGCAATGGGTGCCTCAGAGTGCTCACGAATAGCGTCTACTTGCATGCGGTTGTAAGCAACAACTTGATCACTGCTGAACCGACGAAAATCCAATTGATGCGCAGGGTTGACTTCGGTGACCGCTAAATTCGGCAAGTCAACTTCTGCAAACGCCCCGTACTCCATTGACCAAAACACGTTACCCCAGGCTTCATTCAAGCGATCAACGCTTGCGTATTTCTTCTCCAACCATAGTTGGAACTCTTCAAGCGCCGCGGCACTGTAAGACACCACGGTATCGTGACAGCCGTATTCGTTATCGGTTTGCCAGGCCATAACATAAGTCGATGACGCATAGCGCTCAGCCATGAGACTCACGATACGCTTAGATTCTTCATAATAAGGCAGGTAGCTAAAACAGTAGTGACGACGCGAGCCAAATTTACGCGGCTTACCCTCAACATCCACTGCCAACATATTGGGGTGTTTGTTTAACATCCACCTAGGCGGGGTGGCGGTCGGTGTACCGAGCACCACTTGCAAGCCAGCCTCACCGAGCACATTCACGGCTTGATCCAGCCATTGCCAGTCTAACTGCCCCGGGCTGGGCTCAATCCGTGACCAAGCGAACTCGCCGATACGCACAACACTCAAACCTGCCTCGCGCATGCGTCTGGCATCTTCAGGCCAAAGTTCCGGCGACCAATGCTCGGGGTAGTAACAAACACCTAAGGTGGGTTTCATATTAATTTCACTCTTACATGGTTTCAGGCAGTATCAATAATTGGCATCGAGCTACTCGAGCCACGATACCAAAGCTAATGTTATCCTGTTTTTAGCTATAAATGATTCGAACGTTTAAATATCATATTTATACTATAATTAAACTGTAAACATTAATCATTCAATTTTATGACGCACGCTCATTTCATTGCAGGCGACTGGGGAACCAGCAATCTACGTCTCTACTTATGCCGAATAGACGGTGACAAACCAGTTGAACTTCTAGAAACGCGGTTTGGCCCTGGTATCAGCGAGATCCAAGGCGACTTTGAAGACAAATTCTTTAACCTAGCGCAGGACTGGATCGATCAACACGGCGCAATGCCAGTAGTCTTGTCAGGCATGGTGGGGTCGAATATTGGCTGGAAAGAAGCGCCGTATTTACATTGCCCAGTGGCGGCCGATGATATCGCTGCAGGCCGCATCGCATTTGAAGCACGCGGGCTTGAGTTTTCGATCCTAGCCGGCCTTAGAACCACCAACCCACTCGGGCTACCCGACGTGATGCGAGGTGAAGAGTTACAAATGCTTGGCTGGTTGCGAATCAACCAGCATCGTGACCACGACCGCCGACTTTTTTGTTTACCTGGCACCCACAATAAGTGGGCCTTCATTGACGGCGATCAATTGCATACCTTCCTAACAGCTTTCACCGGCGAGCTGTTTGCATTATTACGTAAGAACAGCATTCTGATCAGCGACGACAGCGCCATCGCATTTAGTCAAAACGCCTTTATGGATGGCGTAAAAGCGGTCGAGAGCTTGAATGGAGCCCATATAGTACATTCCCTGTTTTCGGTTCGCAGTCGGCAGGTGGTTGGCGAGATGGCGGCCACCGATGGCCTGTCTTATTTGTCTGGGCAAATAGCCGCTGCAGATATTCACGGAGCACTGCAATTATTTGAGGATGTCAGGCGCATCACCGTCATCGGCGAACCGACTCTGACCGAACAGTATAAAATCGTGCTAGAACATCTTGGCCATGAGGCCACTTGTTGTAATCCCGAAGAGATTGCGGTCAGTGGTTTTGAGGCTATTTATCGCGCACTCTACTAAACCCACATTTTCTATTGCAAATGAATCAACGACTCGAACAAGCTTTTAGCGACATGCCGGTGGTGGCTATTATTCGCGGTGTCACACCGGATGAGGTAGTAGAAATTGGCACCTCGATTGCCGGGGCTGGCGTCACTGTCATTGAAGTACCACTCAATTCACCCCAACCCTTTGACAGTATTGAGCGGCTTGCCACGGCCTTGGGAGATAGCTGTGTGATCGGCTGTGGAACCCTACTCAATGAAGAGGATGCCGAGCGCGTAGCGAATGCTGGCGGACAAATTGCAGTCACTCCTAATACTAATACTCAAGTGATTACACGTTGCATTGAACTTGGCATGACGCCAATGCCAGGCTGGGCCACACCTAGTGAGGCCTTCGCGGCGTATCACGCAGGCGCCCGCTATCTAAAACTCTTTCCTGCCGGTACTTATGGTGCAGGGCACATCAAAGCTGTGAAGGCGGTATTACCCGCTGATGCGCAAATTCTAGCGGTGGGCGGAGTAAGCGCGGCAGTCACCCGGGAGTGGATGGCTGCCGGCGCAGCTGGATTCGGTATTGGCAGTGAGATCTATAAACCTGGCATGTCCGCTCAACAAGTCAGCCAATCGACGCAAAAAGTGGTCGACGCAGTTCGGGCAACGCAACAATGAAGCTCGTGCAAAGTTTGAAGGTCGGCAATGTGCTCGGCGAAGGCGTTATATGGGACCATCGCCGCGCGCGATTTTGGTGGACGGATATCGAGGGCAGCAAGCTGTTTCGATACGACCCGGTCACAGAGGAGCTTGAAAGCTGGCAAACGCCAGAGCGGCTGGCTTGTCTGGCGCCAGTTTCTGGTCGTGATGATCTCGTAGTGGCGTTTGCGAGCGGCTTTGCGTTTTATCAGCCCGAGACAAATACCGTAGATTGGATTCATAAAGTTGAGAGTGACAATCCAGGCACTCGCATGAACGATGGTCGAACTGACCGGCAGGGCCGGTTTTGGGCAGGCAGTATGACTGAGTCACCCAAAGAAGCCACCTACAAAGGCAGCTTGTATTGCTTAGGCCACGATTTAACTCTTAGCAAACATGTTAAAGGTCTGGCCATCACCAACAGCTTATGCTGGAGCCCCAGCGGTGACATCATGTACCACTGCGATACGCCCAACCGCACGATCGAGAATTACACCTTCGACACGCAATCAGGCACGCCCTCTTTAGAACGCAGCTTTATTAAAACTGATAAAGGCTGCTATCCAGATGGCTCGTGCATAGATGCAGATGGTTTCTTGTGGAACGCCCAATGGGGCGGCAGCAAGGTGGTGAGGTATTCATCAACAGGCGAGGTTGATTTGGAACTGGAAGTGTCAACCTCGCAGCCGAGCTGCGTTGCCTTCGGCGGGGCAGATCTCAACCTGCTTTGTGTGACCACAGCCAGACAAGATATGTCAGAAGATCAGCTAGCAAGCGAGCCTGAAGCTGGCAACTTACTGATTTACGAAACTGAGTATCGTGGTTTGAAAGATGCAGAATTCGTTTGCCGCCCTGGCCTAGGTTAATTCAGTCAGGCGATAACAAGATGACCTCAACACCCGATTTCATCGAAGTCTATCCACAAGCCTTGCCAACCGATTTGTGTGATCGCTTAATATACACCTTCGACAATCATCCAGATGTATATCAAGGCCGCACAGGCAGTGGAGTCGAACTGGATAAGAAGTTGAGCACCGATTTAATGCTCGATCAGCATGAATCTTTGGTTCCTATCAAGCAGGAGTTGTTGGCGCATGCTTTCGAATACATCGTTCGCTACTTTGATGACTACTCACTTGGCTTAGTCGGATCTGTGTCGGTGAGCAGCAAACTCGATTCAGGTAAAAATTTGACTCTGACCCCCGAGAACTACCCTGAGTATGGGCGCCAGCGGGCTCGTGACATTACCGGGCATCTCTATCGCAGTGGCACAATCAATATTCAAAAATACGATTGCGGTGTCGGCGGTTATCCTCACTGGCACTCTGAACAATACCCGCAGCTCAATGATTATGAAGCCTTACACCGCGTTGCGCTTTACATGTTCTATCTCAACGACGTGGATGAAGGTGGGGAAACCGAGTTTTATTATCAGGGCAAATCGGTGCAGCCAGAGCAAGGCACTATGGTTATCGCGCCTGCGGGGTTCACCCACTCCCATCGCGGCAATATCCCGTTAAGCAATGATAAGTACATCGCCACCTCTTGGGTCATGTTCAATCGAGCGGAAAAACTTTATAAATAAACTCGTTTTGTGACCGGTCAAACACTTGTCCAGCAAGTCACATTTCCGCAACGAAGATTGTTTGTATATACCCTTAAGAAATGCAGAATCTTGCATTTTTCACACGCTCTTCACATTTTATAAACGTCGCTATAGAGAGTTAATTCAAGGTTTGTTTAAATCTGCTCTCGTTTGGGGGCGTGGTACTTAAAAGACGTAGTTCTTGGTACCCAAATCGCATCCAAAAATAATAAAAAAGTGAATAAGCAATTTATTCATCATCAACACCACTAGAGGAAATTCAATGTCGTTAAAAATGAAACTAGTAAGCGCGGCCACGCTGCTCGCAGTAAGTGCATCTGCCAATGCAGAGCGAGTGATCGTTGCTTACGATTCCAATGGAGCGGGCCTGAAAAAAGGTCATGCGGTAAAACTCGAAGGTAAGGGCTGGTTCGCAGCAGAAATGGACGAACGCGGCAAAAGCGAGATTCGAGGTAAACGTGGTTTCAAATACTTGGAAGTCGATCAAAAGCGCTTCCCGCTGGCGATTTTCAATGACGACCCCGGCAACCCAGATCTACAACAAGTCACCCCTTATGCGATCTATCAGTCGCAAGGCGACCAACTCACCTTACAAGGTGGTCAAAAAGTTTGCGTCATTGATTCTGGGCTCGATATTACTAACCAAGATTTTGTTTGGGCCAATATCACTGGCGACAACGATCCGGGTACCGGCAACTGGTTCGAAAACGGCGGTCCACACGGAACGCACGTAGCAGGTACTGTAGGTGCTGCTGATAATGATTTTGGCGTTGTCGGTATGGCACCCGGCGTAGCAATGCACATCATCAAAGTGTTTAACGCTGACGGCTATGGATATTCTTCTGACCTGGCGCTGGCGGCGGAAAAATGCGACGAAGCTGGTTCCAACATCATTACGATGAGTTTGGGCGGCGGCGCACCAAGTTCTACAGAAGAGAACGCCTTTGATTCATTCACTAACGCCGGTGGTTTGGTATTAGCAGCAGCAGGCAACGATGGTAATAACGTCCGCTCTTATCCAGCTGGCTACGAGTCTGTAATGATGATTGGCGCCAATGACGCTGATAACAATATCGCCGATTTCTCACAATACCCACCGAATACCGTAACGGTTGGTCGTGGTAAAAAACAAAGAACCGAAACCAACGATGGTTTTGGTGTGGAAGTTACCGCGGGCGGTGTTGATACATTGTCGACTTTTCCAGCTGGCACCGGCGTTTCTGCAAGCCTAACGGTAGATGGCACGAGCTATGAATCCTTGGCGATGGAAAATTCTGGGTCCGTTACAGCGTTGACTTACTTCATGGGTACTGGCGAAGCGCTTGATGGCGGTGCCGCCGGTAAAATCTGCGTAATCGACCGCGGAAATGTGTCCTTTTTCGACAAAGTGCAAAACTGCGAAAACTCAGGTGGCGTCGGCGCGATCATCGTCAACAATGAGCCGGGCGTGCTTGCCGGCACACTCGGAGACACCAACACAACCAGCATCCCAGCCGTGGGCGCTGCGCAGGAAGATCGAGCAGCTCTGGTTGGTTCAACATCGGCGACTGTTGATATCAGCACCAGTGACTATTCTTTCTTGAGTGGTACTTCTATGGCGACCCCGCTTGCCGCGGGTGCAGCGGCGTTGATTTGGTCAAATCACAGCAACTGTACTGGCACGCAAATTCGTGAAGCCATGAAAGCCACCGCAGAAGATCAAGGCGCAGCGGGTCGAGACGACTTTTTCGGTTACGGTATTGTCAAGGCCAAAGATGCCAGCGACTACTTAACTGTAAATGGCTGCGATACGACTGAGCCACCAGCGGAATTCACCCTCTCTGGCAACCGTTCAAAAGGTAACCGACAGGCGAACCTGAGCTGGTCAGGTGCGAGCTCACAGAACGTTGATATCTACATCAACGGCAATCTGGAAACCACCACGGCGAATGACGGTGCTGCATCATTCTCGGTAAGTAAAAATGCGAGTTACACATTTGAAGTCTGTGAAGCTGGCACCAACGTTTGTTCAAATACGATCAATTTATAATTGTTAAATTAGTTGTATTAGGCCCGCCGCTGCAGATTGCAGGGGCGGGCCTTTTTTATGGCTTCTCATTTCGTGGACGTCCACAAGAGGGACATTAAGGATTTTCGCTATCGCCAACGGCTAACCCAACTGAACGCTTATATTCCTCGAGCTTCTCTTCTGCCTGCTCACCAAAGAAAATCTCGCAGGCGGCACGCAAGCCTTTGGTATCGACGATATCTTCGTCTCTAACTACCTGGGTTATTTTAGAGCGTCGTCGTAAAAAATCTTCAAGCTTGGTGACCATTTCAAAACGTGCCGTGTGTTCAATCTCGCAGCGCAGATATTCGGCTTTTTTCATCAAGCGTTTTGCCTGTTTGGGGTTTTGACGGATGTCCTCCAACAACTCTAAGGCATTGCCGCCATACCGACGCCACAAGCGTTGCGTGAGCATTTCAGAAGAACCTTCTACAGTGTACTCGTCAAGCTCCATCAGTTTCGCTTGATGGAAAAACTCATCGCGAACCGTGTCGTCGTCTTCGCCATACCATTTGAATTCTCGATGTGGCAGATCAATGCCCATCCCCTCAACGTATTCGGCGATCTCGTCACCGACATTGATGCAGTCGGTTGTTTTGCCGCCGAAAATACTTAAATGCTGGTCTGTTTTATTGACATCGATAGCGTGTTTGCGTGACAACTTAACCCAATCGGCAACTCCGTCGCCGCCTTTTTGCGCGAGTGGGCGTACTCCGCAACGTTCGGCGATGATATCTTCGCGAGTGATGGGTGAATCCAGCTTTAACAGATGGTTAATATTGTCGAGCACGAACTGCCGATCTTCTTCCGTCACCCCTACTTCGGGCGAATCGACCTGCGTATCCGTAGTGCCTACCACGGTTTTGTTGCCCATAGGGATGACAAAAAACAGCCGGCCATCGCTGGCAAAGAATGCCAATATGCGCCGCTCCTTTGTGAGCTTATCCACTATCAAATGGATGCCCTTAGAGAACAGATGCCGATGCTCAGTTTTCTGACCAGTTTTTAAATTGTGCTCGTCGACGTAGGGGCCGCAGGCATTGATCAACACCTTGCTGCGAATCTGGAATTGTTCGCCACTTAACACATCCCGCGCTTCGACTAACCAATGGTCACCTTCTCGGGTTGCGTTGGTTGATTCAACGTAGTTGGCAGCCACGCAGCCATAGTTCATGCTCGAGCGCACAAAATTGAACACAAACCGCGCGTCGTTGTCGTAGAGATAGGCGTCTGAATACTCAAATCCACCTGCGGCGTTGTCGGTATTGATGATCGGTTCTCGCTCGCGAATCTCCTTCACGCTCATATAGTCGGGCGCTTGCGTAAAAAAGCGGCCAATCATCCAATAAAAGATCGTCCCCAAATACACGAAGAAAGCTGGGTAACGAAAACCTTTTGCAATCGTGGTGAGAAAGCGGATTTCTTGCACCGTTGATGGGTAACTTTCCATCAAATGATTACGGCTCTTGCATAACTTGTTGACCAGAAAGTACTCGTGACTCTCTAAATACTTAATGCCACCCCAAGCCAGGTTGGAAGAGTTTGACGAGGTCTCACCAGCGAAATCACCGCGATCAATCAGAGCCACTTTGGCGCCCTTTGCGGCAAGAGAGGCGGCCGATACGGCGCCATTGATCCCACCGCCAAGCACTAAGACATCGAATACTCGGTTGTCTTTTTGCAGACGTTTGATATTGCTGTTGCGTAATTCCATAGAGTGTTGGTTCGTGGGCTAAGCCGTGTAGATAACTTCTGAGACAATTATATTATTTATATTACAATGCAATGAATCTTCGGTAAATCTTAGAGCCTTTATATGTTGCGATTCTTAACCATCATTCTTGTTCTTTTTCTAACGATGGCATCCAGCCATGCCGATTCCTTACAAGCAGAAAACTTATTCACGCAACAACCAACGGTGGCACCCAGCCTGGCCATGCCCGGCAAGCATGCCGTAGGCGTCAAGACCATCACCTTGACCAATCCGAATCAGCTGAGTGGCTTTGATCTCACCACGCAGATCGACCGCGCTTTGACTGTAGAGGTTTGGTATCCAGCCAAATTGAGTTCAGACGCTCAGAACGCTACCTACAAGGACGAAACTCGCTCTGGTCAAGCATTCTTATTAAGTGGTCGAGCTTATCGTGATGCGAAGCAAGCAAGTGCAACGAAAGATTCGCCGCTCATCATTTTATCGCATGGCTACACGGGCTATCGCTCGATGTTTTTTGATCTGGGCGAGCATCTTGCAAGCCACGGTTATGTGGTCGCGAGTATTGATCACACCGATTCCACCAATAAAGAAATCGACTTCCCTGCCGGCGCTGGCGCTGGTTTTTTAAGCACTCTATTGAACCGGGCTCGCGACCAACAGTTCGTGATGGACACACTCATGTCGGATGACTCGGAATGGGCCGATATGCTGGATCAGCAGCGCGCAGCCGTTCTTGGGTATTCGATGGGTGGTTATGGCGCCCTGAATACCGTCGGTGGATGTTATGACTTCCCGCTGCCTATGTTGGCTGGCTTCCAAATGAATGAACAACAAGCCAGCGCTGCTCGGCAAGTACTAAACACCTGCGCCGCGAATCGCACCGAGGCCGACCCACGCTGGAAAGCCGTTGTCACAATCGCTCCATGGGGCGGTGAGGCTGGCGTCCATACCGAGGATTCACTGGCCAACTTAACCGTGCCCGCCCTATTTATTGCCGGCGAGCTTGATGATGTGAGTGGCTACGAGAACGGTGTCGCGAAGTTGTTTGAGCAAACCGGCAGCAAAGATAAATACATGTTGGTTTACGAAAACGCGAGGCACAATATTGCTGCGCACCCTGCGCCACAAGCCGCATATGGAAATGACCTCGACATTGGTCATTATTTTGAGCCGGCCTGGAGTTCTGAAACAATCAACCGAATCAACAACCACATGGTGCTGGCATTCTTAAATTGCCATGTCAACGGTCAGGCCGATGCATGCTCGCTACTCCCAGAGCGAGAGAGCAGTGATCAACTAAAACAGGCAGACGGGAAGATGTCTCCAGCTTGGCCCGGTTTTCAAGAGCGTTGGGCGACTGGGCTGCAGTTTAAACGCGGAACCGACTAGCGCCAACTCCAGTACCCAACTCAGCTACAGCGCTTGATTCGCGTCTTTCTGCGTTTCAATCTTCACTTGTTTAATGCGCTCAGCACCGTCGACGGCGTTGTGGCGACGTATTAAGCCATTAAGTTGATAAATTGAAATAAGCATGGCGTAAAGTGGTGCGAGGTATCCCTTGTCGCGCAGTTTGACAACATCTTCCATGTCCATCGACTGCAGTTTCGCTTCATCGATGGTGTAGAGCCCTTTGAGCGAATTATTGGTGCCGCTTACATACTGCACTACCAAGTCGACCGGCGTAATCAGATCGAGTTCTTCGAGCAATTTGGCAAACTGATAACTGTGAACTTCGTTCTTCAATTCATCTTGCAACAAGGCAGTTGCCTTGCTCAACATCTCACCGGCCTTATTTTCAGATTCGAAAAGTGCTTGCCCTTCGGTGGTCGAAAAAGCGGGATTGCTCTCTTCGATGCCAACGGTAAATTTCTTATCGTCATCCGGCGCTTGCATCAGAAAGAACGGGTAAGTCTGCAAACCAGTTGGCATATAGGTTGCGTCCCATTTGCCATCTTTAACAAACAAATTTTTGTCTAACTCCAAACAGGCAACCGCTGAGATCGACCACTGGCCATCGTCGCCCATCTTGGTAAAGAACACTGGGAAATTGCTCACCGCTTTACCAATTTCGGTCACTTTCAAATTGAGAATGTGTTGGGTTGCAGCAACCTCTAGGGCGCAATTTGGCGCAACTTTCCAGTCGCTATGAATATCACTTTTAAGTTCGGTTAATGCGGCCACGGCTCGCGCTCCTTTGAGTTTTCGTTATTGTTGTTGTGTTTCAATGATGGCTAGCAAGCCATTTTTCAATGTAGTCACGATGCGGTGGCAAGGTGCGTAGCATCTGTTCCGTAATCTGCTGATTCTGTTGGATTATCCGTTCAGCTTGAGACTGATTCTGATACAAATATGCTTGTTTTTCAAAATCAGGTTTAAAACCCATTCCGTACATAACGTATTGATAGCTGGCCGCTGGAAACAGCTCGATCGCGCTATCAAAATCAGCGCTGATTGGCCCACGAAACCCCCAAATAGCGAGGTCATCCTGCAAACTTTGAGGAATGGTTTCTGGGTTGGTGTGCGCTTGCCAATACGGTTCTGGGCGCTTGGTTAACATATAGTGTAGCTTTAGAAAGTCGATAATCCTGCGCCAGCGATAATCCATCTGCTCGTTAAAGCGCTTGGCAGTGACTGACATCACACCTGAATCCGGCGGTAAATTCTCAGCAATATAACGCGCCGAGATTTCCACCAACATAATCGCGGTGGCTTCCAGTGGCTCAACAAAACCCGCGGACATACCAACCGCAACGCAATTGTTTTTCCAAAACTGCTCTCGATGGCCAGACTTAAAGGAGATTTTTCGCGGCTCTAAACCATTCATGGCATCGCCAAGATAGTTGCGTAAGTTTTCCTCAGCTTCGTCATCGCTAAGATAATCATTGGCGTAAACGTGACCTACCCCGCGGCGATGCGTAAGGCCAATATCCCAAATCCAACCGGCGTTTTGCGCGGTGGCAATAGTGTGACAAGCCAGCGGATCATCCTCAGACTGATACGGCACTTGCAATGCCAAAGCAGAGTCATTAAACAGCACATCGTCGGTAGACTTAAAAGGTACGTCCAAGGTCTTGCCTAACAACAAAGACGAAAAGCCGGTGCAATCGACATACAAATCCGCTTGGTAATCTGAGCCATCGGTGAACATAATTCGCTCAATATCACCGACGTCATTAAGCTCAGCATAATCTACCGTTGCAATAAGGTGCTCCACACCGAGTTCATCGCGACAATGATGTTTGAGTAAATCGGCAAACGCTCCAGCATCCAGGTGATAGGCGTAATTACATTGCCCCTTGTACTCATCTTCGGCCATGGTTCGCGGTGCCAGGCCAGCCTCGCAAACATGGTGCTGAAAGTTTGATTCAACCGCATATGACTCAATGTCCTTCACATAAGGCGCGAGATCGAGCCGGCCATAGCCCAGCGGCACCGTGAACGGGTGATAGTAAAAATCTCCGTCCCCATCTACCCAATTAACGAATTTGCCGCCTTGCTTAAACGCGGCATGGCACTTTTCAAACAGAGTGCTTTCTTTAATACCTATCTTGCTAACGGTATTCTTCATCGTCGGCCAAGTCCCCTCACCTACTCCAACAGTAGGAATATCTGAAGACTCAATCAGGGCTATCTTAACCCCGCTTCCAGCTTGCGCCTGATGGTGAGCAGCAATCACGCCGGCCGCCAACCAACCCGCAGTGCCACCACCAACGATGGCGATTTTATTAATCGGTTTTGACATACCTCTATTGTAATCAATTAGAGGTGAATGAAGAAAAAAGTCGCTGAAATTTTGCCTTTTAATTTACTCAAAGAACTCGCACAAAGCGCAATTTAAGCAGCCAAACTCTTTGAGCTATGATCGGGTTGCGAAGAATCAGATGGAGCCGGCTCAAAATGGTGCGCCGAAGGCTTAGGCCGGCGACATTCCTCACCGAGAACAGCTGCAAAAAAACTTTGCCAACTGTTGTTGGCACGAACTCTCGAGACACAAGCTTGGCGCATAGATCGCAGCTGCTGCGGCTGTGCGTTAGCAAGTCTAAAGTAGCTTTGAATTACCGCGTACCAGTCGACAGCCTCGTCGGTATAGATCACCTCGCCAGTGACATTATTGTCGATTATTTCTTTCGGTCCGCCGGAAGCCGTCACTAAACAGGGCACACCGCAAGCCTGCGCCTCGAGTACCACCATGCCAAACGTATCTGTATGGCTTGGAAATACCAATAGATCGACGCTTTGGTACCATTCGATCAACTCTTGGGCATCGAGACGACCAGTAAAAAAGACATTCGGCTGAATGCCGAGTCGTTGTTTAAGGTTGCCCAGATATGGCCCATCACCCGCGATTACCAAGTTATAGCGGTCGGGGTTTTGTTGATTGGCAATCTCGACGATTTCAGCAAGCAAGCTTAAATTTTTATCCTCAGAGATACGTCCTGCGAACAGCAATGTGTATCCGCCGTGCAATTGATGGCGTCGTAACAAATCGACAGCATTGACATCGCTCGCCGCCGGTCGGTATTGCGTGACATCCAAACCTCGTGGAAAGATAAACATCTTCTCTCGTTCGATGCCTGCGTCGTTCAACTTATTGATATAAGACTGGCTCGGCACATAGACTTGATCCGCCATTCGATAGAAAGCGTTAGTCACGGCTTCTACTACGTTGGCCGCCATCGCCTCATTGGTTATGCGCCGAATCTGTTCCGCAAAATCCGTGTGATAGACCGCCTTCACCGGCAAATCCATCAATTTAGCGCACATCAGCGCACCCAAACCCAACGGTCCGGGCGTTGAAATCACAATCTGGTCCGGTTGTTCCAAGATAACTCGCCGCATTAATGCCAACATAGATGGAAAACCAATTTCCTGTTGCTCATACCCCGGTACGGCTTGACGATAAACGGGATGCAGGTTGATCGCGCCGTCCGGCAGCGGCGAATGAATGTCGTTTTCATCAACGCAAGTTACCAAGCTAAGTTGATAACCCGCAACATCGCTTTGGTGGGCGATTTGGCGAAGACTCACGGATACGCCATTGAGGTCGTCAATCGTATCGGTAAACCAAAGTGCCTTGTGGGTATAATTTTGTTTACAAGCGCTGATTAAAGCGCTTTTAATTTCCGCCTTGAGTACTTGATGACGCATGGAGCCGACGAAAGGCGCAGCCAACAACATCATCGGAAACAACGTGGATAAATGCTGAAAGGTTTTGAAAATATTTCCCTCAGGGAGGTTTTTCGCCAGCGCCTTAACCACCGAGCGAAACATTTCGTCGTGCAGCTTTGCCACCTGCGTATAGGCGAGTGGAATCTTGTCTGCTATATCGCTGTCTCTTTCTCTATTGATTTGTTCCAACAAGACATGCAAGGCTTGATGGGTTCGACTGTTTTTACGTTTTAGAACCCTGAGCGACTGGCTTTTTTTAAAGCGCTTTGCCCAATTGCCTTCATCACCAGCAAAGAACATTTCTAAAAAGTCATTCATCTTGCTCTTGTGGTACTTAGCATCGCGTTGCCCACGGTAATCGTGAATGTGTTTCACAACACCGGTGGCATAGATTTCAAAGCTCCCATGTAGGCCATCCGCTTCGGTTTCTTTTTGCCGCAGGCTTTGTAAAAACTCCTGCTTACCTGAGCAATGGGATTGAGTGAAAGCACTGCCAGTAAGAATGCCGCAATGGTCGTCAGATCCGCCTGTGAAGCCTTTCCGCCAAGGCTCGGGCCCAATGGGTTCAATCGCGTATCGACTATGCAGCTTGGTAAGTTGCTCAGCATCTAGCGACTGAAGATAACGATGTACAAGAATATTATTTTGAGCACCAGAGCCACCGTTGATGACTTCAAAGTTATCGAATAGCAGCACCAGCTTCTCAATGTGACTAAATTGGAGTTTGCCGTCCTGATCATAACTGGCATGTGCCACTGAATGAGCGATCTGTTGTCGGACTATGTAGTCACGAAGGTCATACAAGTTGCTACGCAATTGCATCATGCAGCGATATTGAGCTTGATCAATACCGTATACCAATATATGAACCTTACAACCGTCTTCAGGAAACCAAGCGGTAAGCTCACAAGAGATAAAAGTATCGTCCGGGTGTGCGCGTTGCAGCTCTATACAACCGCGAATGTCATCATGGTCGGTGATTGTGACCAAATCCATTCCGCGCGCTTTCGCTTGCTGATAGAGCAGTTCTGGTTCGGTGAAACTCTCTGGGGAATCGTAAGCCTTGAGCACCCAGGTAGAGGGTACGTCGGAATACTTTGAATGACAATGGAGGTCAACTTTCGTCATGATGGGTTCTCACACTTCGGTCATAAAAAAGGGGATTTTGAAGCCGTATTAAAATCAAACCCGCTCCAAGATCGGT
>CALJJR010000036.1 GCA_937973905.1 uncultured Arenicella sp.
AGGCTCGAATTCAGTCAGTTTTGGTGTTGAAGGTGATGGTTCTGCAATTGTTGGGGCCAGCGGTTCGGTGGGCATCAACAATAGTATTTCCGGTGGTCAGTACAACGTTAAGGGTTTCGCTTCCGCGGCGGGCACGATCGGAGCATCCGCAGGTTTGGATGGATCATTGGAAGTCGGCTTTTGGCAAGATGACTATGATGAGATTGGCGGTTGGGCACACGGTGGTGTTATTGGTGGAAGTTATGGCGGCGGAGTTGCATTGTCATTTTGGTGGAAAATGGATGGTGGTGAACTCGCGGGTTGGACCATCAGTCCTCAAGGCGGCGTGTCCGCAGAATTGGAGTACACCATTGGGAGAACGTGGATCTAGTTCAAGCGTTCGTAACGAAGCGCAGCGACCGAAGTGTTGATATCAAGGTCTAAATCTAAAGTTTTAGTTAGCCTCGTTTTGGGGGTTCTGCTCAGTGCATGTCAAAGTTTGGATTCTTTGGAGAGTTCTACTGCGGCAAACGGCAATTCCCAGAATTCTGATCAAGCCGACGTTCAACTAGTCAGCGCCGAGATCAGGAGCTTGAAAAGTGAGCTAGAGAGGCTAAAGCTCGAAGATCAACAACTTCGGGAACAGATTGAGCAGCTCAAGAACGAGTTGGTGTTAGCAAACCAAAGGGCGACAGATCTTGCGGACGAACTGCGAAACCTTCAGTCCGCTGCAGCCGCGGAAGAGCGGGCTAAGTTAAACGCACAACTGGCTGCGGCGGAACAGTCGAGAAATAAGGCTCGCAACAAAATTGCCAGACTTGAAAGTGAACTTGCGGACGCCGCAAATGAGCGAGCAGAAATGAGTGAGTACATTGATCGCGTGCTGGCACAGGAGAGTCATGCTACGACCGGTGAAGTGGCAGCCATGCCGCCGCCAGTTTTGATTCCGCCAAGCCCTGAAGCTGTTGATTCACCGAGCGTTCTCGACGGTGATATTGAAACGATAAAGGTTTTCTACGGAACCAATCGAGCGCGTCTGAGTTTTGATCTGAAAACTGCGTTATCAACATTTTTACTGCCACTGATTTTAGCCGGTCTTTGGTTACTTGTTCCGGGAACAGTGCGAACCTTTATCAAGAACCATCTACAACTCGGTACGCGGCGTGTTCTGCAAGGAGTGTTGGCTTTAGTCATTGTGATATCGACTCTTTTGGGTGCGCAAAAACTCTCGCTGTCCTGGCAAAATAACCAGCGTTTAGCGGTGCAGTATGGGCCCGATCGCATGCCGCAAATAGACGACAATCTTCCCTACGAACTTGGGACAGTCACTGTGAGTATTCCGCCCGATCACGAGCAGGGCGAGGTTGAACTGCCCAACTTGTTGCATTTCGAATTTCTCGCCGACCCCACAGAACATTTCGTGATGCAGCAAATCACACCAATTGTGGAGAGCGAATTTTTTGATCAGTTGCGCGCGAGAGTTGCGCAATCCACTGACAAAGATATGTTTGTCTTTGTACACGGGTTCCACAATACCTTCCAAGATGCTGCGTTTAGAACCGCGCAAATTGCACACGATATCGGCTTTAAGGGAGCCCCGGTGTTCTTTAGTTGGCCTTCGCAGGGCGCCGTGCAGGCCTACACCGTCGACGAGAATAATGTCAAAGCTGCGGTTGATGATTTGCGTCAATTTTTACTCAGTCTCAAACGTAACTCGCAGGCAGAGAAAATTCATTTAATTGCCCACAGTATGGGTAACCGTGCTTTGACCGATGCGCTTCGTGTCATTGTGCTCAGTTCTGACGCGAATCCACAGTTTAATGAAGTGATCCTCGCTGCGCCTGATGTTGACGCAGAAGCTTTAGAAAAAATGACGCCAGACCTAACTAAGGTGGCAGAGCGGGTCACTCTTTATGCCTCCTCACGTGACAAGGCTTTAACACTCTCGCGCAAGGTGCATGGTGGTGAACACCCTCGTGCAGGTGAGAGCTACCCAACGCCACTAGCTGTTTCGCCTATGGAGTCGATTGACGTATCGGGCGTCTCGGGCAGTCATTCCTACATTGCTGATAATGGAAAAGTGTTAGTCGATCTGCGTGATTTGTTAATGACAAGTCGTTCTATTCAGAGTTCTGGGGCGGTAAGGAAACCTGTTGCCGGTGGAGAGTTTTACTGGGAATTTGAGTAGTGCTCTTTGCCGGCGGGTTCAGCAAATCGTGTATTCTTGAGAAGCCTTGTTGAATACAAGATGTGTTGCTAGGGTTGCCTAAATAAATTTCAAGCTTGCCTTTGCGTTCGAACTCGAATGAACTACAGCTCCAAACGGTTAAAGATTATTGTGGGGTTGCTGGCCTTAGTCGCTGGCGCCTTAGTGGCGTTGTCGCCGATCGGAAATGCGCTCGACAACCTGGCTTACGATCTAAATTTTGTGTCTTCTAACAATCATGAACACAATTCTGAAGTCGTTGTTGTTGCCATTGATGAACTGTCATTTCAGGAGCTTGGCCTAGCTTGGCCGTGGCCTAGGAGTAAACACGCGCGTCTTATCGAATCTTTATTTAACGCTGGTGCGAAAGCCGTTGTGCTAGACCTCATTCTTGCCGATGTGGGTGAAGACGATGCGGCTCTCGCATCGACCCTGCAGCGGTATGGCCCGGTGATACTCGCTACCGATGTAGAAACTCATTCGACCGCTGCGTTTCAGCGCGTGATTAGTGTGCAACCTATTGAACGATTCCAATCGCAGAACGTGATCTTAGGATCTGCGACTCTGCCGGTAGATGCAGACGGTTTCGTACGTCGTCTTGGCAATGCGGGCGCGAGCGGCGAAGCCAGTTTGGCCGCAGCCGCTGCAAGAGTATTTGATCCTGAACTGAATCTCGATTTCAATGCCTCAACCAGTGGCATTAATTACGTAGGTGCAGCGGGTCAGTTACCACAATACTCCTACTATCAAGCCTTGCAGCCTGATCGTTACCTGCCGCCAAATGCTCTTGCTAATAAATTGGTGTTTGTGGGTCTTGTCACTCAGAGTGACGTGCTTGATCAATCTGCGTCACGTGACTCCTATCCCACCCCCCACACAACTTGGGGTGCAGGCTATATGAACGGCGTTGAAATACACGCTCAGGCTGCTCATTCACTTCTGCAATCGTCTTCTATCGCGACGGTTTCGGCGCCAGTAATCATTCTGCTTAGTCTTTTATTTGCTGGCATCGCGCTATGGGGAATGTTCCGCTTTGATCCCATTAAAGCAGCCTTGCCAGCTTTGGTCACGATTGCTATTTGTATTGGGGTTTGTGTTTGGTTGATGCAAAGTCAACAGCTCTACATATCATGGCCCTTATTGCTTTTACCTGCGATGTCGATTTCTTTAGTGAGCCCG
>CALJJR010000037.1 GCA_937973905.1 uncultured Arenicella sp.
GTTTTCGGCCTACTTGGCAGAACCCGTAGTGGCGCAACTTATGGATAACCCAAGCCTTCTGAAACCCGGTGGTTCCTTGCAAAGCGGCACTGTCTTGTTTTTGGATTTGCGAGGCTTCACCGCAATCTCAGAAAAGATGCCGCCTGAACAGGTTGTTGAGATGCTAAACCAATACCTCGGTGACTTAAGCGACATAGCGATAGATGAAGGAGGCATGATCGATAAGTTCATCGGTGACGCCATAATGGTCGTTTGGGGTGCGCCGCTTGAAGATACTCAGCATGCGCACAAAGCCTGCGTTGTTGCGCTAAAAATGCAGGAGTATCTTGCTTGTGCAAGAGCGGGAGGTGCTAACGCGGCTCAACTATTTGCCCGCATAGGTATTCATAGTGGCGAATTTGTTGCCGGTAATATTGGCGGCCAGAGAAAATTCGACTACACCGTGATCGGAGATACGGTTAATTTAGCTGCAAGATTGGAAAGTGCAAACTCTACTTTGGGAACCGAGATACTGATTAGCGAAACGACGCTTAGCTCGATCGACCAAGCAAAATTTAGAACCCGTCGGATAGATAGTATTCAGGTCAAAGGCAGAGAGGAATTCGTCGTTGTCTACGAACTTGCGGCAAATGAATCACAAGTGGTGTTATAGGACGATCAGTTAAAAGTTCCAGCTCAGAGTTGCACGATATTCGCGCTCTGGACGGAACCTGTTAAACGTAAAGCTATCAACAACCGCAACAAATTCCTCATCGAACAGATTATTGACGCTGAGCGAAATGGAGCCACGTCGGTCAGCAAAGGTATAGCCCAATTCAATATCGGTAATGGATATATTTTCGGTGTCCAAGCCGGATTCTAGAAAGTCGATTTGTCTAAATGACTGGCTTGCTTGAGCGCTTATTCTGCGCGGCGAAATGTAGCTTAAAACCACCGACGCGTTCACCTCGTCACGTTCTGTTTGGAGCAAGGGTTGATCATCTCTGATCTCACTCAAGGCCAAATTTGCTGCTATTCCAAAGCGGTTACCGAGTTGTTGGTTAACGCCGATAGAAGCGCCCCGTAAACTACTGCGTTCGAGCGTTTCTGGGCCATTAATCTGACGCTGTTCGCGATTTCTGCGTTCAAGATCGAATAGGTTCGAGCGCAATATGCCGCCGTTCCAATTTCTCTCCCAAACTAGATTGAGTTCTTCCACCAAGGCGCCTTCTTCCGTATTACGAGTAATAAATATTCCCGCCGAGTGCGTGGGATGGAGCCGACCTTGGACTTGGGGCAGTAAATAGCGAAACCCAGCTAGCCTGATTGTGTCCTGAGTTGTCGGCTGCCAAATCACACCTAGGCGAGGATTAATCTCAAACTCGTCAGTGGTGTCGTTGTCAAAGTCTTCTGCATAGAGGCCTAAATGTACAGAAAGATTTTTCCGCTACCTTCCATATGTCGTCAATATAGATGCTCGAGAAGCGCAAATCTGTTTCTCTGCGCACGCTGTTAGATTGATCGCTCGCTCTTAACTCTTGTGCAACTAGGGACGCTATTGCAGGTTCAAAAAAGTCGTCAATATCGATTACTTCAGAGTTCACCGCAGTATCGAACAAATTCTCCCCATCGAGATGAACGAAGCCCACATTCAGTTGATGCTTCTCCAGCGCCAGCGAATACTGAGTTTGAAGTTGCAGGGTCTCACGTGCTCCGCGATCTGTTTGCTCCGCAACAAGACGCAAGCCTAAAATTATAGGATCAAATAATATCGTAGTGTCTGAGTTGTTCGAATCAATATCGACATACTCCAAATTGATTAGCAAATCAGACCGATTGGAAAGTTCTCTACGTAGGCCAATCTCAGCGAACAGAGCACTTTGATCGTTTCTTCCTCCTGCAAAAGCAAAGCCTTGATCCTGTTGCTCGAACACGCCTAAGTCGGTGTCGGTCTCAGAGAGATTAAAGCGAGCGCGATAGGTATTCTTGCTGCCAGTCTGTCATTTTATAGTGCCGGAGAGTTGCTGTCTGTCGGTCTCATTCAAACCATTGAAACTGTCGACGTTTTGCGCGCTTGCTCCAAGCGCGTAAGACATGTTCTGTTGAGGAGCAACGCCGCCTAAAAATGCTGCGGCATCGATAAGACCATTGCTACCAACGCTTAGTGTGACATTTGAGTCGAGCTCCGGTTGCTCAAAAAACACCGTGTAATCATTGATGGTGCTGAGTGCATTGGCATTCGCTGGGAATAACAAACCGCTCACAAGAACGGCGCTATCGGCGGGAAAAGTTCTGCCCTCTTGGGTTAAAGCGCTGGATAAAAACAAATGCGCAGAGAAATTGCGATAATCATCGAGCGTTGATTGCACGGCTTTCTGTGTGGCAAGCAAATCCATGCCTAACCCATCGTAAATCGTCGCAAGGTTTATGTTGCGAGCCGCGATATCTTGGTCGAGAAGCAGGCGTGAACGATAAACAGCACGCTTGTCATTGAGTTCAATAGCCGTTTCAAGTGATGTAATCGCTTCCCCAGCACGAAATAAGTCGCGCTCAATAATCGCTCGATAGTAGTGTGGAGTCGGGTCTTGGGAATCTAATCGGGCCGCAGTCTTGAGCACTGTCAACGCTTTGTCGAACCGTTGTTCTTGATGTAAAACCTTGGCCCAATAGCTTAAGTAGAGAGATCTTTGCGGATCGAGTGCAATTGCGGTAGCCAGTGACTTCTGTGCTTGCTCAGCATTGCCCTCGCGTTGCGCCCATAGGCTCAAGCCTAGATGTGCCTCGCTATTGGCTGGATCGTGGACCAATGCGGTTGTAAAGCTTTGTTTAGCGCCGATTTGATCGCGCTCACTCAGGCGTAGGAAGCCCAGCAATGAATGCGAAAGACTGTCCGCTTCGTCAATAGCCAGTGCGGCTTCAATGGTGTCACGCGCTTCAGAAATGCGGTCATCGGCAAACTGCAGCAAGGCTAAGCTGTTGAGAGCGAGGATGTTTTTTGAATCCAGTTCTAGCGCTTTGGAAGCAGACCGTTCTGCACTCACTAAGTCAAAATCAGCTCTTTGCATATAGCTGAGAAGTATCCAATCTGTCGCTGTACCTCCGGCACTGGCGTTGACGGCTTTTTCAGCTGCCGCAATTGCTTGCGTTTTTTTATTGGTCAGCAATGAGCTTAGAGCGAGGCCGCGCAGTGCGACGACATCGTTATCTGAAGTTTCTGAAACGCGCGCGAAGGCTTGCCTGGCTTGTTCGTGTTCTCCCGCAGACAGAGCTACTAAAGCAGCGAGCGAGCCCAGCGGTTGGTCACTCTGAGACTCGAGTTGAGTAAGCTTGTTTTGAGCTGCTTGGATGTTTTGCAAGCTTAAGTCTTGCATGATCGCGGCTACATCTTGCAGCTGAACATTGCCGGCAGTGGCAGCCATCCAATCTTGTTGTTGAATGAGATTGGGTACTCGCACAGTCCATTGAACGCTGTCTTGCGGTGTTAGTAGAGTTTGTTTGCGCGGCGCTTGTCCAAGTGGTGCGATGATCAATTCCCCGGCTACCGCCTGAATTGAACCAGCGGCATTGCTGGCCAATACTGCACCCTCTAAGACGGTAATATTGACCAGCGCCGGAGAGACGATTTCGATATGTAATTCCGTACCGCGCAGACTTGCCGTGACCGTCGGCGTTTCGATATCGATATCAACCTCGCGGTTGTTATTCCGCAACCAAGCTTCTCCCTTGAATAAACGGTAAATAGATTTCAAGGTGGGTGATGCAGCGTTGAATAACCCCTGCTGGTTTTGCCAAGCAGCAGCCTGCGACACCGATTGCATCTGCATGTAGGTATTGCGATTAAGTTTGAGCATGGATTCATCGCTTAATATGAGGCTTGATTTGCCCTCATAGGTTTGAATCTCATCGCCACCGCTGAGCGAGTCATTCACGGTAGCAGGTAACCATTGTTGGTTGCTGACCCGCGTTTCTACCAGGCCTTCAACTTCAACGACCGTAGCGACAGATTCTGCAAACGCGATTGCGTTAAAACAAAACAATAGAGTTGTTATGCACCCAATATTTCTCAATTTCCTTACTACCCTCACAGCGAACCCCGTTTTTTTATTAGCTGTTGTACAAATATACTTTAAAACCATTTCAAATCAATTTCTCTATAGGGTTGGGGTCGAGCAGATTCGCCACTTGAACGATGAATCGCGGTACACTTTGAATTAAATCAACTCAGTATTTAGAACAATGAAATGTACTGCTTGCGGCAATGCCGATTTAAAGCCCTCCTATCTAGAGGGAATGATTCCTTGCCATACCTGTGAATCGTGCAGCGGCAACTTGCTGATGTTAACTGATTATCTTCGATGGTTAGAGCAGAACGATAATCCGGAATTCGTTAGTGAAGCTATGGGAGAGGTGGAGGCTGAAGAAAGTGAGAAGGCACTAATTTGCCCCAAAACAGGTGGCATTATGACCAAGTACAAGATCGCTGTGGACAGCGATCATCGCTTGGATTACAGCCCCAGATTGAACGCAGTATGGATGGATGATGGTGAATGGGAGTTGATCAAACAAAAGGGCTTGGCCGGTCGCCTTAACCAGGTTTTCACTGACCATTGGCAGAAAGGCTTGGTGTCGCAAGAAAGCGCGGAAATACTCGCTGCCCTTTACGAGCGGAAATTTGGCGAACACTACCCGGAGATCAAGGCGTTTCGAGCGAAGTTAGAGCAGTATCCACAGAAACATGAAGTGCTGGCCTATTTGATGGCAGACGATCCGTACGAAGCTTAGAAAGGTTTAACTACCACCAGAATTACTATTGGAATCATGGTGAAAACCGGCAATTCATTCATAAATCGATAGTAGCGATGAGTGTGCGTATTTTGGTCGTTGTGGAATTGTTTGATCGTATAGCCGCACCAGCCGTGGTAAATCAGTGTAACAACTACCAGAGCCAGCTTAGCCATCATCCAATTTCCCCAAAAGCCATAACTTAATAGCCAGAAACCAAACACTAAAACGCCGATCGCACTCGGCGTCATGATGCCGTTGTAGAGCTTGCGTTCCATGGTCTTGAAACGTTCGTTGCTGACTTCGTCTTCCGCCATCGCGTGATAAACAAATAATCGCGGCAAATAGAAGATGGCCGCGAACCATGTGATCACAAATATTATGTGGAAGGCTTTGATCCAGAGCATGGGGGTTACAGAGTTTGAGGTGGTGCTTTGATCTTAGCTCAGGTCAGATAATCTTGCAGCATTGAGTCGATCATCGTTTTGCCTCGTGCGCTTGGTCGTATCCGATTAGTGGAGTCTTGGATGAGGCCAAGGTCCTGATGATGCCTAAGGTGATGGGAAATGCATTCTACAGGCAAAAACGTTCTCTGTTCGAAAAGCTCTTTTTCAAAGCCATTGCTGAGTCGCAATGCATTAAGCATAAATTCGAAAGGTAATTGATCAGTTTCGACCGTTGCTCGATCTCCAGCTGGATCGACACCTTGTGCGCAGCGCTCTACGTATTTCGCCGGGTGTTTGATTTTCCAAGCTCGGGTAACGCCTAACTCGGGACTGCTTATTTTACTGTGCGCTCCGGCACCGATGCCTAGATAATCTCCAAATTGCCAGTAGTTAGTGTTATGTCGGCACTCTTTGTTCGCTAAGGAATAAGCCGACACTTCGTATTGCTGGTACGCATGGCTCTTAAGTTTTGTTTGCAAGGCCAGTTGCATATCCCACAGCGCTTCGTCATCTGGTCGCCGAGGTGGGCGATGATGAAAGAGGGTGTTTGGCTCGATCGTCAATTGGTAACAGCTCAAATGCGCTGCTTGCAGTGATAGCGCGCTTTCTAAATCCTCAATCGCTTGCTCGATGGTCTGGTTAGGTAAACCAAACATTAAGTCGAGATTAAAGTTGTCGAACTTTGCCGTGTGGGCAGCGTGAGCTGCTTTTAATGCTTGGCTTTGATCGTGGACTCGGCCCAGGCTCTTAAGGTGCTGATCGTTAAAGCTTTGAACCCCGATAGAAAGCCGGTTTACGCCGGCTTGTCGAAAGCCGCTAAACTTTTTCGTTTCTGCGCTGCCAGGATTTGCCTCAAGAGTCACTTCAATATCTGCCTTAAACGAAATACGTTTTTCAATCTCGATCAGCAAACGATTAATGCTCTGAGCTGAAAACAAAGAAGGTGTTCCGCCACCGATGAATATGCTTTCGACGCTCCGATCTTTGAGTTGCTTTGCGTACTCACTTAGGTCATTGCTTAAGTCAGTTAGCAAGGCATCAATGTATCCAGTTTCATCAACCTCGACCTTTATTTCGTGTGAATTGAAATCACAATAAGGGCACTTTCTTTCACACCACGGGATGTGGATGTAAAGACTTAGAGGAATCAAACCTGGCGCTGGCATTTTGATCGTATAGTTTTGAGCAATTTAGCCCCGGCGTTTTAGCGCTCGATGATCTCGCACGCCGCGTTTGTCAGGCTTGCGACGATCAATTTCCAATTTGGGTTGTGCAGCCAATTGTTGGCGCAACGCTTCGCGTTCGGCACTGCTCTCGGGTGTTTCATGGTATAGAGTTTGCGCAATTTTAGCCGGGCCGCGCTGCTCGCTTAGAATGTCGATTACGAGTGTTTTTTGATACGGACCATTCTTGATTGTGACTTGATCTCCTTCTTTTATGGTCACT
>CALJJR010000038.1 GCA_937973905.1 uncultured Arenicella sp.
TGCCCATCTACATAAACATGACAAATACCATCCAGATGTTTGATCACCGGCACGCTGGCTTTCTGGCTAACGCGTTCAATCAAGCCTTTTCCACCACGCGGTACAATCACATCGACAAATTCGGGCATGCTAATCAATTGATCAACCGCGGCTCTGTCCGTGGTGGAAACCAACTGCACTGCGTCAGCTGGCAAGCCGGCTTGTGCAAGACCCTCGGCAACACAGCTGGCGATCGCCTTATTAGAATGAATCGCTTCTGAACCGCCGCGCAAAATGGTCGCATTGCCAGACTTTAAACACAGTGCCGCTGCGTCTACCGTGACGTTTGGACGTGACTCATAAATGATGCCAATCACACCGAGAGGCACTCGCATTTTGCCTACTTGAATACCTGAGGGGCGGTACGACAAATCACTGACTTCACCGATAGGATCAGCCAGCGCCGCCACCTGCCGGCACCCTTCTGCCATGGCTGCGATGCGTGCTGCATTCAGCTCCAATCGGTCTAGCAAGGCGGCGTCTAAACCTTTCTCTTGCCCTGCCCTTAAATCCAACCGGTTCGCCGCCAGCAATTCATCTTGTGATGACAACAGTGCATTCGCAATATTACGCAGTGCGGCGTCTTTCTCGCCGCGGCTGGCAATGGCGATCTGCTTCGCGGCAATGCGGGCTTGACGGCCCAGCTGCAAGAGCTGCGTTGCGACGGTTGTTTCGGGTATCTGATTCATACTGCTAAGTTTTTTAATCGTGTTTTGTTCTTGCTATTAATGTTCATACTGCTTAGCTAGGCGGAAACGGCGCTCGGGGCAATCTCAACCCCACAAATGGCGGCACACAGAGATTCTATTTGATGCCAAACTGGGCCGACATCTTGGTATCGCTGCCCTTTTACCGTTTGGTCTAAATGCGCAGCGCGCTGCAGCAGCTGCTGGCTACGTTTTGCGTTTAGCCTATCAAGTGCGCGGTTAACAACCGCTTCGCGACTGCTCCAAATACGTAATTGTTTAAACGCTGCGGAGCGATGTTGACCCTGCTCAATCAAACCAGCCAAATGCGCCAACAAGCGAATTTCCCGCACCAAAGCCCATACTACAATTACGGGCTCTACGCCTTCGGACTGCAAGCGCTGTTTAATCCGCAGTGCGCGGGTAAAGTCACCGCTAAGACAAACATCGGTTAATGCGTAAACATCGAATTGCGCTTGATCTGCAAGACTGTCACTGACCAACTTCATCGATACAGCACCGTTTTCAGCGAGCACTTGTAGCTTGTCTATTTCCTGCGCAGCGGCCAAAACGTTACCTTCTAACTGTGTCGCCAGTAGCTCGACCACGCCATTTTCAACGCGCAGTGCGCGGCTTTGTAAACGTTGCTTAATCCACTGTGGAAATTGCGCCGGTTTAATGTCATAGCTATCGACCAACCAGCCCGCCCCCTCTACAACCTTGCACCATTTGGCGGATCTTTGACGTTTGTCTAAGCCGGGCATGATCACAATCACTAAATCATCGCTAGGCGGTTGCCCACACAACTCGGTGAGCGCTTTAGTGCCGGGCGCACCGAGGCTTTTTGGTACCCGTAATTCGGTTACCCGTCTTTCCGCGAACAAGGACATCGATTGGCCACTTCCGCTTAGGAGGTTCCAGTCAAATCCAGCTTCGAGTTGGTATTTTAATCGCTCAGCAAAACCGAACTCCTTGAGCACGGCACGCGCCTCATCCAATGCTTCTTCCACCAGAAGCGGTTCGTTGCCATTGATTAAGATAATGGGTGGCAGTTGCTCGCCACCCTGAGTGCGCAGACGTTGCGCTAATTCTTCAGCCGCCAGGCGCATAATCCAAATCGGTTACGGTAGACAGCTGACGCACAATCCGCAGTGCCACATCTTGCTCCATATCTTCTATCAGATCGGCTTCTTCCGACTCAGACTCAATAACCTGCTCCGGGTTAAAGTTATAGCGCCGAGTTTCAGTGATGGTCGCATCTCGAAGTTCTTTGCCTTCTTTGTCATTGAGCACATAGCTCACAGTAAATATCACATCGTAACTATCAACCTTGCCACGCTGATCCAGCGTACCGACTCTGCGATCTGAGCGTGCCTCTTTGATGACTAGAACAACGTCGGAAGCGCCTCTGCTGTCCTGCACTTCACCACCGCCATTATTAATCACGTCTTCGAGTTGATCTTTAAACGAACCTTGCGGCGCCTGAACGAACATATTCTTGATGCCTTCTGGCAATGGAATGCTGCCGCGCAGGTGGAAACCACACGCGCTAAGAGTAACGGCGACAGCGGTAAGTAGAAAAACTGATTTCAGGGTCGATTTATTGATCATTTTTTTGACCTAGTTGCGTATTAGTGGTGCCAACATTGCGAATTCTAGCGCATGCGAGCGATGATCGCAGGTTAATTGGCGACAATATTGACCAGCTTGTTGGGCACAACGATCACTTTACGAATGGTTAAGCCATCCAAAAATCGCTGTACGTTTTCTTCGGCCAATGCGGCTTCTTCAATCGACCCTTTGCTCGCAGCAGCAGAAACCTCGATTTTGCCGCGCAATTTGCCATTAACCTGCACGACATAGTTGATTTCATCCTTGACCAAGGCCGATTCGTCGACCTCTAACCAAGCATCTTCAAGTGACGTAGAGGTGTCAGCAAAACTGGCCCAAAGCGTCTCCGCCAAATGCGGCGTTACCGGGGCCAGCACTTTGATCAAGGTATAGGCCGCCTCAGAGAAAACTGCATTGGCGTGCTCACCCATGGCTTCCCAGTCGGCCTTTTCCACCGCATTGGTCAATTCCATGGCGGCGGCGACTACGGTATTAAATTGCTGGCGTTCGTAGTCACGCAAAACGCGCTCTGTGATCGTATGAGTGACCAAACGTAGGCTCTTCGCAGCCGAACTCAAATCACCTTCAACGGCAAGCGCCTGCAGCGGTACAACTCGTAAGCGCTCGGCATTAGCATGCAATAGATTCCAAAGGCGACGCAAAAAGCGTGACGAACCAGCGATGGCGTCGTCGTTCCATTCAAGCGATTGATCCGGCGGTGCGGCAAACATGGTGAACAAGCGCACAGTATCGGCACCGTATTTATCAATCATGCTTTGTGGGTCAATGCCGTTGTTCTTAGACTTCGACATTTTCTCTAGCTTGATCAATACCGGTTCGCCGTCAGCTTTGAGAGTGGCTTTTATCACTGCGCCCTTAGAGTCCCGCTCGATGTCCACCTCATGAGGAAAATAATAGGTCTCTTTGCCTTCACCAAGCTTGCGGTAGTAGGTATCGGCGATCACCATGCCTTGCGTCAACAAGCGGGTGAACGGCTCATCGCTGTCGATCAAACCAAAGTCACGCATCAGCTTGTGAAAAAAGCGTGCATACAATAAATGCATGACCGCATGTTCAATGCCGCCAATATATTGGTCGACCGGCAACCAGTAGTCGGCTCGCTCATCCAGCATCGACGTATCTAACCCAGGGCAACAATAGCGCGCGTAGTACCAAGACGATTCAAAAAAAGTATCGAAAGTATCGGTCTCACGAGTGGCGGGCTCACCGGTTTGCGGATGGGCAGTCTCTATAAACGAGGCCATTTTCTTGAGCGGCGAGCCAACGCCGTCCATCACAACATCCACAGGCAGCGTGACCGGGAATTCGCTCGCGGGAGCCGCGTTGTCGTTTTGATCGTAGATCATCGGAATGGGGCAGCCCCAATAGCGCTGACGCGAAACGCCCCAATCACGTAATCGATAGTTGATTTGCTCCTCGCCCAAATCATGCTCCGACAGCCAAGCGGTTATATTGTGCTTGGCGTCATCAGAACTTTGGCCGTCGAACTCTCCAGAATTAACCACCACGCCATACTCAGTAAAGGCAGCTTCTGAAATATCGGACTCGCCCTCAACGGCCTTCACCACTTCTTTGATGGAAATGCCGTATTTAGAAGCGAATTCAAAATCTCGCTGATCGTGACCGGGCACCGCCATCACTGCGCCGGTGCCGTAAGACATCAAGACAAAATTAGCCGACCAAATAGGCACGCTTTCACCGGTGATAGGGTGAGTGGCGTTGATACCAAGCGGAATGCCTTTCTTCTCCATGGTCTCAAGGTCGGCTTCAGCCGTTGAGGTTTGCTGGCATTCTTTACGGAAAGCCGCGACCTCTGGATTCATCTCGGCAGCTGCTATCGCCAACGGATGATCGGCTGCAACCGCGACATAGGTCACACCAAAGAGAGTATCCGCCCGAGTAGTGAACACTCGCAGGTCTGCCGCGCCGTCTACTTTAAACGCGATCTCAGCACCCACCGATTTACCAATCCAGTTTCGCTGCATGGTTTTAACCGAATCCGGCCAACCTTCAAGCTCATCCAGTGAACTTAACAACTCTTCAGCATAGGCGGTAATTTTGACAAACCACTGCGGAATTTTTTTCTTTTCAACCAGCGCGCCAGACCGCCAGCCGCGACCATCCACCACTTGCTCATTGGCCAATACCGTCTGGTCAACTGGGTCCCAGTTTACTTCGGCTTCCTTTTTGTAAACGAGGCCGCGCTCATACAGCTGTGTGAAAAACCATTGCTCCCAGCGGTAATAATCTTCCTCGCAGGTCGCGAGTTCTCGGCTCCAGTCATAGCTAAAGCCCAAGCGCTGCAACTGACCGCGCATGTTCTCAATATTCTGCCGCGTCCACGGTGCGGGGGCCGTTTTATTTTCGATCGCCGCGTTTTCAGCAGGCAAACCAAACGCGTCCCAGCCCATGGGATGCAAAACGTTCTTGCCCAGCATGCGCTGGTAACGGCTAATCACATCACCGATGGTGTAATTACGCACATGGCCCATATGCAGCTTACCCGATGGGTAAGGGAACATTTCTAAGCAGTAAAATTTCTCTTTATTTGAGTCTTCAACCGCAGTAAAAACGCCCTCTTCAGACCAACGTTGTTGGACAGCAGATTCAATTTCTTGCGGGTTATAGTCGTGCGACATGATGAAAAAACGAACGGTTAAAACGGCCCGCTTAATTTGCGAGCATAAAGCGCAAATTTTAGCGGCATCCGGCCGCTATGACACTCTTTAATTAGCTAATTCAGTGATTTAACAGCTGCTCTTGTAGCTGGGCCAGAAAATCTCCTGCAATTGGTGCCCTCTTCTTGTTCACGTGGTCGTAATAGACCATCTTCCCAGAACCTTCAGCCACCACAAAACCCAACTTCTTGCTGTAGATTGCTTGCTTGATCAGCACATGATGTTCGCCGATCTCTTCAACGCCAGAAGCCACCAAAATCTCATCTGGAAAAGTGAGCGGCACTTTAAATCTGCAGCCTGCTTCTGCAAGCGCAAAACTGGTTGTTAGACCTTCTGCGCTCGGCGAAATCGCTTGCGCCGCTAGTGAAGTTAAAAAGCCAATACGGCCGGTTTCTAGATATCGAAAATAAACCGTATTGTTCACATGGTTCATCGCATCGAGGTCATTCCAAATGACCGGCATCGACAAGACGTGCGGATACCCCGCCAGCGCTTCAGGTGTGTCGACCAACTTAGCTTCCAACAAATTGGTCGGCGGTTAAGTCGTAACACGTGCTATCTAGGCTGGCCACTAATTCAAGGTCAGTGTTCACCTTGGGCACTTCGTAGCGAAAGAAGAACTGACAGGCCGCCAATTTACCGCTATAAAAAGCAGTATCTTCACCACCGTTGGCCAAACCCGCTTGCGCAGCAATGGCTTGTTTCAGCCAGAGCCAAGCGATGACCACATGACCAACAGCATCAAGAAACACGGTGGCATTGGCCAGCCCAAGCGCCGGGTCAGGCGAACTGCCCACCGCTGCTATTGTTTCATCGATCTGCGCCAAGGCCGTATTTAATTGCGCGCAGTAAGCAGCAAACTCAGCATGACCGTCGGCAGCAGCAATGGTTGCTTGAATTTCTGCATTCAGGATTTTAAGTGCTGCGCCGTCAGCCATCCGCACCTTACGACCCAAGATATCAATACCGTGGATGGCCCAGGTTCCTTCATGAATATGATTCAGACGGTTATCGCGGTAATAGCGCTCAACGGGATACTCACGAGTGTAGCCATAGCCACCTAATACTTGAATCGCCAGCTTATTGGCTTCAAGACAAAACTCGGATGGCCATGATTTACAGATAGGCGTTAAGATTTCGAGCAACAAGGCGATGCGCTTCACTTCTTCAGGGTCGCTCGCTACTTTTTGCTTATCGATCAATTCGGCCGCATACATAATCAGCAATTGCGCGCCTTCTACATACGCTTTTTGCGCCATCAACATACGCTTAACATCGGCATGTTCTGAAATCATGACTTGCGGAGTCTCAGGGTCTTTGTTGTGCAGGTGGCGTCCTTGCGGGCGGTTGCGCGCGTAATCGAGCGAGTACAGATAGCCGCCCAGACCAGCGATCATCGCTCCCATGCCGACGCCAATTCGCGCTTCGTTCATCATATGGAACATATTGGCCAAGCCTTGGTTCTCGCCACCCACTAGATAACCTAGGGTGTCGCCGCTCTCACCAAAATTGAGCAAGCAGTTGGTTGTACCTCGATTGCCCATTTTGTGATTTAAACCAGCCAGCGCGATGTTATTGTCTTCACCGAGACTGCCATCATCATTGACGCGAACCTTGGGCACCAAAAACAAAGAAATACCTTTCACCCCGGCAGGCGAACCAGGGATCTTTGCCAGAACCATTTCTACAATGTTCTCGCTTAAATCTTGCGCGCCACCGGAGATCCACATTTTGGTGCCGGTAATTTTGTAGGTGCCGTCTCCCACTGGCTCGGCTTTGGTGCGGATATCAGCAAGCGATGACCCTGCCTGCGGCTCTGATAAACACATGGTGCCATACCAATCTCCAGACACCATTTTGGGTAGAAACTTCGCTTTTAATTCTTCAGACCCGCAAGCCGCCAGCATGTTAGCGGCGCCCTGAGTCAAAAATGCATAACTCACCACCGGGCCATTGGCGCAAGTGAGAATTCCGTTTAAGGCTTGGTGTACCAACCAAGGTAATTGCATGCCACCGTTTTCGTAATCGTACGCCGTGCCAAATAATCCAGCTTCCTTATAGGCCGCTAACGCCTCGCCCACCTCTGGAATAGACTCCACGCCACCATCAACAAAGATCGGCTCATTGGCATCTAGCTTAGCCGCGAATGGTTGAAAGACGTCTTCGCCAAGCTCTTGAGACAGATCAAGAATCGCATCCACCGCCTCGCGATCATAATCGCCATAACGTTCGGTCTTGAGCAATCCTTCGAGATCAAGCACCTCGTACATCATAAAGTCGAGGTCTCTTCGGTTAACAATCGTCGACATAGGTCACTCCAAGTGCGGATATAATTCAATATAAAGACAGGCCGCGAAGAATATAAGAAAGAGCCACACCATTCTGCCGCCTGGGTGACAAGGATAGCTGGGAGTTGAGATTGCTTCGCCTTTGGCCCACTCACGAACCGAAGAAAAAACAGGGTCTGCAAGCACCTAAGCGCCCACAGACCCTGCAAGTGAATCCCTTCCCGGTTGAGAACTCCTTGTTTTTTAACCCACCCTACGTCCGATGTTTTTTGAACGACCCCAAAACATCGTCATTGCGAAGAGCGAAGCGACGTAGCAATCTCACGCCGCCTAATTTTGCGTAGTACTCGTTATCACCACACGAGAGCCCTCAGCGAATGGGGCAAACACGCTGCACGCCAATCGGATCGTCGAATTCACTGATACCGTACCGCCCGGCTGAAAAATGGTGCCGCTGCCAGCGCTCGTATTGCCATTGTTCAACTCAGAGCGATAGAAAAAATTCACTGCAAAGTTGTTCGGATTTCGCACTTGAAAGCGAATGGTTTGGTCCCAAAAGGTTCCAAAGCTACCGGTGCCGAGTGAGCATGTTTGATTGGTATTAAAGACCTCAACCAGCTCGATATCTCCGACAAACTCGACACTCCTTACCGTGACTGGCGTGGGGCTTGGTGATGGAGATGGCGAAGGAGACGGGCTCGGGCTGGGACTCGGTGATGGGCTTGGTGAGGGAGATGGATTTCCACTGCTCTGCTCACACGACTGCGTAAAGCGCGTGCCACCTTCACCGATGGTGATGGTTCTGGGGTTGTCAGTGAAATTCGGATTAGTTAAATCAAAGGTCAACCGTTCCCCTGGAGTCACTTGAGTCTCAAAGGTAGACCCCGCGGTTAAACCAACGGCTTCAGTGCGCCCGTTGATTACGAGATCAAAGAGATTTCCGGCGCAACTGTTATCGAGCTGAATGATAAAAGACACCGTGGTTGGCGCTGCCGTCGCGTTGTTACAGTTAAAGCGTAAGGTTCGCCCACCTTGCGGCACTGCGAAAGAAACGGGTTCGTAGGTGACGCGGCCATCCAAAGGAATGATCTGCACCGTAACCTGTGTGCCTACCTCTTCTCGAAACACTTCTTGCGTAGCGCCGGGTGCGATGCTGCCACCCAAGGTTGACCCATTCACGCGTACTTGAGCGGCTGAATAAATGCCAGAGCAATTGTTATCAATGGCGATATTGATTGGCACTGGCCCAGCGGCTTGCTGCGTGGGGCCACCACCACCACCGCTTTCTGTTCCTCCGCCTCCGCAGGCCACTATTAAAAGAGGTAAGACAACAACACTGAATAGCTTCGCCGCTAGCGAGCTTGTTTTTATTATTTGCACACTGAAACCCTATAGATATCGAATCTATAGACTTAGTGCTGGCCGGCGTTACGATCTCTCAGCTAATCGTGATTAATTTCAATTAGGTGGATAGCAATTGGTTTAAAGCGTTTTCAGATACTCTAATAGATAGCCACGTTCTGCCTTGTTAAGTGGCGCGAACACCTCTCCATTTAAACCACCGGTGCGGCCGGCGGCGTACTCATGCCCGGCATTGGAATTGCCAGGCAAAGAGGTATCGAATAGAAAACCGTGCTCAGAATAACCTGAATCTCTAAAGCCAACTTTCTCCATATCGAATTCGCGAGAACCAACTAAAAATGTGTCGCTACGGTACTCAATAGGATTGCCCTCTTCATCCACATCGGGGTCACCTTCTCGCTTTTTAGGAAGCAGGAGCTCATACAGATTTGGTACCGAGCCGTTATGCAAATAAGGCGCGGTGGCCCAAATACCGTTTAAGGCTCGAGCTTTGTATGAGCGAATCGGCAGAAACGGGTTGACCGTAGTGCCAGGGTTATAATTGCCGCGCCGCATTGTGGCCTTGATCTCGTTCTTTTCGCTGGCTTGCAAGGTATCCCAAGCCCATTCCGCAGCACGCCGAATAGGAAATTTGTCTGGATCGAACGACGTCACCACATTCTTGGTAGAGAACTTAACCAAAGACGCGACTGGGTTCACTGGCTCGAGGACCAACTCACCCGCGCCTGCCTCTACATATTCGCCTTGGATCAAACCGCTATGGCCTTTGTAATTCACTGAATTTAAGGCCAGCACTGGGTCAGTGCCCAAGGCTTCAATTTTGGAGATGCTGGCCACGACTCTGCGCTCGGGATCAGTGCGGTTAATGTTAGCGTGGCAGGAGGCACAACGCTCGACAAAAATCGGCGCTCCTTTGGCGGCTTTATCTACATCTATCGCTGAAAAAGCGTTTGGCCAAACGGGCGACCAAAGTTTGCGCAGGTGCTCTTCAACGCGGCGCAAGTTTCGTTTATCAATCGAAGACTTAAAATCAATGTGGTTACTTTCGATGCCTTGCCCACCAATCAAGGAGCTTATAGACCAGCCTTTTTTGCGTTGCCAGTCGAGCGTGCCAAACACGCCGATCACCTGCCCCACATTGCGCCCCAGCGGGCCAATGCCACCATTGGAAACTAAGCCAGTCCACTGCACAAAATCACTCTGCGCGATATCCCACATATAAGGGTAGCTCGCCGGTGCATTGGCAGGGTTATAGATTTGCGCCCACATCTTTTGCCACAAGGCATCACGTTCTGCCTTGGGCAACTTCTCTAAGTAGGGATTGATGATTTCAACGGCACGCAATACTAGATTGGTTTGGTCCTCGTGCTCATACAGCGCAACAAGATCCGCATTAGCGGCACTAAGAACATCGCCAGGCAAACTTTGGTCAAGCACTGCGCGCAGTTGATCGGCTTCAACCAGATACTGCAGAACACGATTGTAAATACGGCCAAAGGCATCAAGACGAGAGAAACCATAATGGGTAACACCCTTTTGGTTGCCACGCTGCCACTGCGGCTTATTCGCAAGATTGTAGGCACCAATACGAATGATGTAGCGATCAAGGTCATCTGCAACAGCTTGCGCAGTCTTATAAGCGCCCCCAGTCAATACCGCGGCGGCAAAGCGCGCCAACTTCTGGGGATTCTTACGCGTGCGCACCATCGCGCGCTCCAACTCGATTAAAAACATTTCAAGGTTCGCCGCGGCCGGGCCACCATCAATGCGCAGGCCTTTAGCGACACCGGAATCATCAACATAGTTAATCTGGCTGGTATGGCAGGCCGCACAAGTGAAGCCCATATATTCGCGGCCTTGATACTCATCCTTAGTCATACCAAGAGGCAGACCGTCTGGGTTACTCACCGACGCGTCTTGCGGTAGATAGCGAAAGCGGTTGATGTGTTCGTTGCTGCGAAACAAATCAGAGCTCTCAAGCTGCTCTAGGTGCAAAAAGAAATCATAGGGCAAAAGATTGGAACCCTGCGTTGCTGAGTAAAACCAAAGACTGTCTTCTTCATCCCAATTTTGTTCAAGATAAGAAATATTCTCTTTAGCGACATCCTGGTCGATTGGGTCATTAGTAATCGCCGCCGCACCGCGAAACTCATCCTTGTCACGAAACTCGTGCTTATGGGCCAGCGCGCCAATCACGTACCAGATCAACAACAATGGTGCGATCAGTAAAAAGCCCCAATACAAACCGGAACGGATCGCCCAAAGAACAGCATCAACAATGCGCCGCAACGCACGCACCAACCAAAGATAAAACTCTGCAATCTTTCTCAACATGTCCATAGCCCTGAGTACTGAGCCTGCAACCCTAGCAGACCGGCGGTTAAACCCTACAGGGAAACGCTATCACAGATTATTGACATGTGACAATCATCTATTCGGGTGAGATTTGCGTAGTGTTATAGGTTGCCGCGTCGCTGCGCTCCTCTCAACTGCGAGCAACGCGAAGCAATCTAAATACCTAAATCCGCTGCCCGCGCTTAATCACCGTCAACACAACACACACCGCGCTAAACAACACACCCCACAAAAGAGTACTGCCATCGTACTGAGGCACGCCATACAAACGATTAATCACAAACGTTTGACTGACCACACCGTTCAAAAACAACTTATCAACCAGAATCAAAATGATCGGCGTTATAAAAGCAAATAGAAATGGATTTTTACTCGCCACTTCAGAACAAAACACACACCATGCAATCACCGGCAGCATCGACCACAAAAGAATCTTGCCTAACACCGAGAGCGAACTGCCATAGTAATTACTCAGATACGTACCGGCGTCCACGCCGAAAAAAATCACCGCTACAATCGCCTGACAGGCAACGATAATGATAGGGATGGCTATCAAGGCGATCACCAATTTTGAAGCGACCGTTAAACCATCTGAGATTGGCAGAGAACGCCAAAATAAAACGCTCTCGTCTTGGCGCTCGGTAAAGAGGCACGACAAAGCATAAAAAATAGCTACCACAAACATCACCAACATGATCATGTGGTTCATTGAGTTCAAGGCCTTGGCTACAACTAAATCGACCGCCGAATCAATGTCATCATCCAACTGCAGTTGTTCGGGCAAATCAAAATTAATTGATAAATTACCAATGGAAAGCGAGAGCTTCACCAACACCGCAATACCAATTAAAACCAAAGGCACGCGCCAGAGATTTTTATGCTCTAACACTTCACGGCGTAGTAAAGCCGGTAATTTATTTAAGCCCATGTTACGCCTCCACCGTTAAGGAGTTAGTAGCAACAAACAGATCTTCCAAACTGGGGGTTTGAATTTCGCCGTACTCAGCGAGTTTTGCCGGGTCTACATCAACGAAGATTAACTCCGTTTTCTCAGGCAAGTTGCGCTGATAAATCGGCTTTAAAGTTGGGTCTGAAAAAACAATATTTTGATCCGTGACCAGTTTGGCGTACCGAGTCTTTAAGTCGGCTATTTTAAAGTCCATGGTGATGCGCCCTTCTTTGATGAAAACCACACGAGTGAGAATACTCTCCACCTCATCAATCTGATGCGTGGTGATCAAGATGCTGCGCTGCTGATTGTAGTAGTCCTGCACCAGGCGATCTTGAAAATCGCGCCGCACTAATACATCCAAACCCAAAGTAGGTTCATCAAGAATAAGTAGGTCAGTATTAATGGCTAAAATGATCGCCAAGTGTAACCGCGTCTTCATACCCTTAGACAACGTCTCAACGCGGTGTGATTCAGTGATCGGTGTATCAACCAACAATTCACGCGCGCGTGCCATATCGAACTTAGGGTGAGTATCTGCTACAAATTTCAATAGATCAGATACCTTCATCCAATTCGGCAAGGAAGCTACATCGGCAATGTACGACATCTTCTCCAACATCGCCGTGCGATTTGAAAATGGATTATGACCAAACACGGACAAAGAACCCGAATAACGAATCAAGCCCATAATGCATTTCAATAGAGTGGACTTACCCGCACCATTAGGCCCGATTAGGCCAACAATTTCACCGGGGCCGATTTCTAGGTCGACATTATGGAGTACCGTTTTGGAGCCGTACTTTTTTTGTAATTTTGAAACGGAAACGAAAGACATTTAAGTGACCTAATTCTATTCATCTAATTTAGATAGATGCAGCTTCAACGAATTAGATTCGATTTTACACCTTTAGTTTAGGTTTACCATTTCAATTCGATGAGGCTCGGTCTGAATTTATACACTTAACTGGATGCAGCATATGACGATGTGTAGACAGCGCAAGGAAGTTCTGTCACCAGTACAAAATCACTTATCTGCGTGCCCGACGACAACTTCCGAACTCTTCGCAAATCAAACTCAATGTGGACCCGTAAGCTCCCCCACCCAGAGGATCTCAACTTTCGCGCAGTTTTCCCCGCTAATTCTTAAATAGATCGAATGCTGACCCCACAAATAAGCCTACAGATACATCCTCTTCATCATCATCCCAACCAAACCGGATACCACCAGTTAGCTTGTTATCAGAGTTGGAAAGAAGATAAATTGGCAAGTCCAGCCGCGTTACGTCATCTTCAAAATCATGCGTTATTTTTAAACTGGCTGCGGTGCCAAAAAATTTCCGTCTGGCTTCAATAAAAATAAGCTCGTTAATATTTTTCTTCGGCGGGCCAAATGAACCGGTTTCGCAAACCAAATCATCCATTTCTGTTGAATCTTGACATCGAGTCTCCTCATCTTCTGGTTTATATGTTCTTTCATATGACAACCCAGTGGAAAAGAGGAACGTACCATTCAGAGGCGCCCAGCTTGCAAACAACTCAACACTCCACGGATTCTCAGACACATTCACAGCATCAAAAGTATCTGGATTCACAACAGAAAACGACTTGTCACCAATCTTTAGCTCGCCCCCATACAACAAACGAGATGCATTTGTATCCCAAAATAAAGCATCATACATTGAAAGCAGTTGAGGCTTATCTGCTTCCGACGCCGCAGTTGCCACTGTATCGGCATCGCAGTCACCATTAATAGGATCGACACTCAGCCCTAGTTCCTCGCAAATTTGAACCCCGCGAAGTGCACTTTCTCGTGTTAGTTTTCTAAGCCCTGAAACCCGCGCATTGCTCCACTTTAGAGAAAGGGAGTTAACATTACTCAGACCGTCAAAATTAATTAGCGAACCTAGCCCCTCGTCCTCGTCAATAGGCGTTGAAGCCTCAAAAGACCAAATGGAAAATCGACTCTTATTTCCCTCATTTCCCTTTGAATAGGACCTACTCAAACTTATTTTGGCACTCTGTGCATCAGGCTGAATATCAAACTCAACGAACTCTCCACTTGGATTAGATGATCTATCTAGAGTGGTTTGACCGAATGGTTTGAAGAATTTTTCTCCTTGTGTGAGGAGGTCAGGATTCGCCTGAGCCGATGTCGTGTAAAAACCAAAACAAAGAGCAACGTGGATACAATACTTTAATATTCTCATGGCTATCTCCTGTATCAAATAGTGAAAGGTCTAACACCGTGGCCAACTCCATCGTCACGAACCGTCGACTTTTTAACTTGAACCACGGTATTGCCATCAACTGTGCCTTCAATGCTGATACTGCTGCCCGGATCGCCCACGATGTGCCATGACAGGAAGTGTCCAATTCCTTGATCTATATGAGTTGAACCTTGATCGTTTTGCATGTCCAACTCAACTTCATCAATCCAAATCCAATATCCACCAATGTTCCCGTTGGTGGACACCTCAACTTGC
>CALJJR010000039.1 GCA_937973905.1 uncultured Arenicella sp.
CAGTACGCGCTTTTCGTTTTCGCTGACGCTGAATTCTAAGGTCGTATTCACACTCTTAATCGTTTGCGTTTCAAGGTTGATATCGAGTTCGCCGTCATCGACAATTGATTGAATGTGTTGCGCTGATAAAACGACCGGCAAGATGCCATTGGAGGCGCAGTTGCGGTAAAAAATAGCACCAAAGCTTTGCGCAATAATGCACCGAAAACCGTACTCTTTAAGTGCCCAAACCGCATGCTCGCGGGATGAGCCACAGCCGAAATTTTCCCCAGCCGCCAAAATGCTGGCGCCCGTATATTGTGGTTTGTTGAGTACGAAGTCCGGGTTGGGTTCGCGTTGCAGAGCATTAGTGTATCGCCAAGCGGCGAATAAGCCAGCGCTCAACCCGGTTTTAGAAACCGAGCGCATTTCTCGTGATGGGATTATTGCATCAGTATCGATATTGTCACGGAGCAATGGCGCACACACCCCACGATGCTGAGTAAACTTATCCATGCGCATCTGCAATAAAGCCTGCGCAAGCCGACGCCGCAACGGTAAGCGGGCTGGCGAGGTGGGTTCGTGTACCAGGGCCTTGGCGACCCTCGAAGTTTCTATTCGTGCTTGAGATCACCCGTTTGTTTGCGCCAAAGGTTTCTCCGCCCGCGTAGAAACACATGGAACAACCCGGTTCGCGCCATTCAAAGCCAGCATTAATAAAGACTTGATCTAAGCCTTCTTCCTCGGCTTGTTGTTTTACTGTCTTGGAGCCAGGAACGCAGACTGCGGCTACTCCATCGGCGACTTTCTTGTCGCGCAGAAATTCGGCGACTACACGCAGATCGCTCAAGCGACTGTTGGTGCAAGAACCGATGAACGCTGCATCTACCTTAATATCGGTAATTTTAGTACGCGGTTCCAGCGCCATATACTCTAACGAGCGATTCATTGAGTCGCGTCGGCTTGCATTGATGTCTTTATTGGCTGCGGGGTCAGGCACATAGTCGTCGATCGAGACCGTGTCTTGTGGGCTGGTTCCCCAAGTGACACTCGGTTTGATACTCCTGGCATCTACCACCACTTCTTTGTCAAAAGTGGCTTTGGGGTCACTGAACAGAGTCTGCCAGTGAGCCATCGCTTGGGTCCAGTTTTCGTCTTTCGGTGCGTAAGGTTTGCCTTCTAGGTATTCGTAGGTCTTTTGGTCTGGGGCGACCAGTCCTGTAAAGGCGGACATCTCAACCGCCATATTGCATAGAGTCAGACGCCCTTCGATCGGCAAGCTAGAGATCGCATCTCCGGCAAACTCAATGGCATAACCGCTGCCGCCGGTGGTGCCGAGTAGCGCAATCAAATGAATAATTAGGTCTTTTGCGTACACACCCGGGCGCAGTTCACCGTCGAACACCACACGCATTACTTTGGGCTTGGTCACGCGCAAGGTGTTGGTCGCTAAGGCGTGTTCAGCATTGGTTGACCCAATGCCCCAAGCTAAGACACCTAAGCCGCCAAGCGTGCAGGTGTGGCTATCAGGGCAAACGATCGTCATACCTGGTTGGGCAATCCCTAACTCAGGTGAGATCACATGTACGATTCCTTGGTGCGGGCTGTTGAGATCAAATAAGTTGATGCCCGCACGTTGTGCAGCGGCCCGCGTCGAAGTGATAAATTTTTCACCCCCCGGCATTTCAGTCGTATCACCACGGCCAATCTTGGTGCTCACTATGTGATCCATGGTACAGAACACATTTTGCGGCGACGCAACCGCACGACCGCTTTCTTCAAGGCTCAATAAAGCGATGCCGCCGGTGCGTTCATGCAGGAAAACCCGATCAATATTGATCAAGTATTCAGCGGAATCGAGTTGTGTTATCTCATGAATCCGCCACAGCTTTTCAAACAGGGTGAGCGACATCTATAGGTTGGCGTTGGGGGTGCAAAACGTTTATATGTTATAATGATATAACAATAGTATTTAATGCTCAAGGTTGATGCTTTTGCTAAGCCAATATTTCTGCAGAGGCGTAATTTAGTTCCAGACTTTGCCGCCAATCCAGCTTCCAGCTGCGGGTAAGAAATGATGAAACTCAACATGCTTATAGACTCCATGCTTTGCGTAGGGGTCATTATTGAAAAGCCGTTGGGCAACATCTAAATCATCAGTGCTGTAAATAAATGTGCTACCGTAATTTTTGCCGCGTTGAGTATCGCTGCCTGCGGATGGTTTAGAATTTGGTCCGGCTATGCGCAATTGGTCGAGAATAGACTCGATGTATTCAAAGTGCGCGTGTAAGTGCTGCTCCCTTAGGGTCGCCGCATCGTCGGAGTCACTGCAAAATACAAGAATAGGCATAATGACTGAGGCTGGGTAAAGTTAATCCGGTACCCAAGAGAATAAATCAAAAACGACAATAATTATTAGTCTATGGAAAAAGCGCAAATTGTACTCATTACACTGGTTTTGTATAAATCCCTATTGATTGGAATCGGCGTTTGGGCATCAAAAAGCAATCAAAGTGGGGATGACTTTTTTCTCGGTGGCCGCGGTCTTGGACCCGTGGTGGCGGCGCTTAGCTACTCTTCAAGTGCCGCGTCGGCCTGGGTGTTACTGGGTCTCACTGGAGTGGCTTATGCCTTTGGCATCTCCACGATTTGGCTAGCGCTGGGGTCGATCTCCTCAATGTTTGTTACTTGGTACTGGATAGCACCACGCTTGATGAACTTTAGCCGTAAGCATGAACTAATTACCCTCAGCGAGATTATTACCCATCGCGTAGAAGGCGCTTGGCGCAGCCGAGTAATGGGTTTGTGTTCATTAATCATTGTTGCGTCTTTCACCTTTTACGTGGCTGCGCAGTTTCAAGGTGCTGGCAAAAGCTTTGCTAGCAGCTTTGCAATGTCGACTGAAGCGAGCATTGCGCTGGGTGCTTTCATTATCATGGTTTACACCTTGCTTGGTGGCTTTTGGGCGGTCAGTATTACTGATGCGGTGCAGGGTTCTTTGATGGCACTGGCGGCATTGACTATGCCGGTTGCGGCATTTATCGCGGTGGGCGGCTTATCGGGCTTGCTTGAAGGTCTCAATGCAGTCAGTACGGCCGAACAATTAAGCTTAACTGGGGCAAATCTTGGTCTCTACGCGCTGGGCGTCATTTTTGGTGGCTTGGCGATTGGTATTGGAACTTATGGTCAACCGCATTTGATGGCCCGCATCATGGCGCTGCGTGATGAGAAGGCAATGCGCCAGGCTCGAACAATTACTATCCTTTGGTATTTGGTTGTCTTTCTGGGAATGTGGTTCGTTGGTATTACTGGCCACATATTGCACGCGGGGTTAGAAAACTCCGAACAGATATTTTTTGTCATGCTTGACGGCTTATTTCCGCCAGTGATTGCAGCCATTTTTCTGGCCGCGGTATTGTCGGCCATCATGTCGACAGCCGACAGTCAGCTCTTATCGGCCGCCGCTGCCTTAGCGAATGATCTCGGTATTGGCGGCGATGATCCTAAGCGTGTGTTATTTATCTCTCGCCTTACCATTGTGGCTTTGGTGATTGCAGCCGTCATTGTGGCGATTTATCTGCCAGATAAGATATTCAGCCGTGTGCTTTTTGCTTGGATGGCGTTGGGCTCCGCGTTTGGGCCTGCCTTGTTTTTTCGTTTAGCCGGGCTGCAGATCAACCCTCTTGGACTGATCATTTCTATTTTAGTTGGTTTCTTTGGTACGGTCATTCTCTCCTTTCAGCCAAATACACCAGGCGACATTCTGGAACGGTTGTTGCCATTCTGTCTTGCCACCATTGTGTTGTTCTTAAGCAAGAATAAAACCACTTCCGGAGCGTCCGCATGAAGATCTTAAAACATTATGCAAACTTGTCGGTGGGGCAAACTCACTACCGACGGGCTGGTCAAGGGCAAGCGATGGTGCTGTTGCATGCATCGCCAATGTCTTCAAAATTCATGGAGCCATTGATGCAGACGGTACAAGCGTCAGTTGATGTGATTGCGCCTGATACGCCCGGGTACGGAGCCTCCGACCCATTGCCTAAGGATATTTTAGCTTCTCAGTCTGGATTGGAACCCTACGTCAATTGGTTGTATGAATTTCTAGAGGTCGCCAACCTGGGTCCAATTATTCTCTACGGCTCAGCGACGGGCGCCCAGATTGCGATTGAGTTTGCGAAAGCTCATCCAGAAAAGATCTCTCATCTAGTACTGGAAAATGCGGCTCATTTTGAACCGACTGAGGTCGAAGACGTTATGCAGCACTACTTTCCTTCTCTCGAACCGCAAGCGGATGGCCGGCATCTGCAGGACACCTGGGCGATGGCACGGGGGGTATTTAAATGGTTTCCTTGGTACGCCCAAGATGATGAGCACTTGGTTAATGAGCACGAGCCACCAGCGGAGTTGGTGCACGCGACGGCGATGGCGTATCTGAATGCTGGCGTAGATTACGCGCAGGCGTATCAGCGTGCCTTCCAAAACGAAAAGTTTGAGCGCATGCTAACAGTTACAGTGCCAACGACTTTTGTAAAATGGTCGGGGAGCATCGTACGCAGCTATGTCGACCGAATCGAACAATTCGAGGTGCCAGCTAACTTTAGTGTAGAAACGATTGACGGGGATATTGCTGCCAGGATGACAGCCATCGAAAGCTTGGTGAATTCCTTAACCCACTGAGAAGTTAAAAAAAAGCTCTACCGCGTTATTGCGATAGAGCTCTAGAAACAACTGCTCAAGTTGTGGGGGGTCTATTGATAGTGCGGATCTTTCCATTTGCCAACCGATCGCGAACGCACGGGCTGCAGCATTGCTGGTGGTTCGCTCTCAGGGTAACCTTCGCCCCAGTTCACTGGGTCACCAAACATTTCAACGCGGGCGTTATCGGTATACCAATCAACGAGGTCACCATCGCAGCGTAATAGAAAGGTTGCGCCTTCTTTCTCACCGGCGGTGAAGTCACCATGGCGCACGTGTGCTGGGCGGAAAAAATAGGTACCTGGGCCGAGGCTGCCATAGTTGTAATGAAAATCACCAGCGAGAGTATAAGACTCTTCGTAAACAGGGTGATGCGCCAAGGGATGTTCACGCCAGCCCGGTTTGGCTTTGATTAAACGCGTATAAAAACCGGTAACCGGATCACGATACATCAGTTTGATATAAAGGCCTGGAACTGGTGTGCCACCTCGATCGAAGTCCATTGGGCTGCCATGATCTGGATCGGTTACTTCATACCAATCCATATCGTTGGTGTTTAATACGACGAGTTCTGATAACTCATGTTTATCGGCAGAATCTGCATCAGCTGGAGTGAATTGCCAGTCACCATACTCTCTAAACATCAACACGATGGTGCCGGACTTCACTTCCAAAGCGGGCGTGAGCACGCCTTTGGGGGCGCAAAAATAACCGCCTTCAGTGAGAACGGTATCGCCAACTTTGACTTCGCCTTCCATCACATACCATTCGGTTGCTGCTACGTGCAGGCCAGCGACGCGTGACCAATCGGAATCAAAACGGACACGCATGGACGCGGAACCGTCTTCCTCGTCATAACTCAAATTTTGTTGTTTGGCATCGCCCTGGCCATGCGGCAGTTCGGCCATGTGCCAGATCAGATCATCCTGGTGTATGAACTCTACATGGGGTCTCATAATATGGGTCTCCGATTAGTGAATAGATAGTTTTCGTTTATGTGATTAAGGTAGCAAATTTTAAACATAGATAAAAATAGATATAACTATTAATATATATAGACATATATCAATTTATGTTTTGCCCCCAAGTACCGTCCATCGCCGACTGAATGTTCTTCTCAATCTTCTTCATAGGCAAAACCTCACGACCGTTTTCCAACACGAAATTCAGAAATCGCTGCCCAACTGGAGAAAGTTTCTTGTGTTTGAGTTGCACGACTTTCCACTGTGACATGAGTGGAAAACCTTCCACATCGAGCTGTGTTAGGCCGTCGTGATCCGCATTGCTAAGAATGTAGGCGGACATGATAGAGATGCCCATGTTGGCCATAACAGCATGTTTGATCGCTTCGTTGCTTCGAATAGTCATCACATTGTGCATCTGCAAATCATTCGTCTGTAGGTGCTTGATGATCTTCTTCATCGCGCCAGAGCCGGGTTCACGGGTAATAAACCGCTCGCCTTCGATGTCTTCCCAGGTCAAATTTTTACTGCCAGCCAGGTGATGTTCTTTCGAAGCCACGACCGCGATTGGATTGGGTAGGAAGGGAAAGGTCTCGATGGGAATATCTTCCGGCAACTCGCTGAAAATATAAAACTCATCCTTGTTGGCCTTCATGCGTTCAACAATGGCATCGCGATTGCCGGTGTGTAGTTCGATATCAATGCCGGGGTAGAGCTCACTGAAGGGCGCCAACACATAGGGCATGAAATATTGCGCAGTCGTCACGACCGACACACTTAGATGGCCGGCTTCGAGCCCTTTGAGGGCGTTAAGCGAATTGTCTAAGTGCAGCAATGAGGCAAAAATTTCCTTGCCAGCAGCTTGCACTTGATCGCCCGCTGGCGTGAGTGCGAGGGATTTGCCGATGATTTCATACAGAGGTAAACCAACGGCCTCCGAGAGTTTTCGAATTTGAATGGACACACTTGGTTGAGTCAAGTGCAGCTCTTCAGCGGCGCGGGCGATGCTGCCGCGCTCAGCAACCTTTAAGAATATTTCCAGCTGTCGAATCGTACCCAGCTTGGATAATTCACGCAGGTTGAGACGTTGTTCCACGATCTGGCAGGTGACCAAGATGTTGTGATTTATAGTTCTTTGAGCAGGCGACCGAAACCATCCATCCGGTCTTGGATTTGGCAAGTGCGTAGCGCATGCCAATAGGTGGCGGTGTTGATGGCGATCACCGGTTTACCGAGTTCTTTCTCCATATCTGCAGCGAGATGAATTGCCGAAAGGTTGGTGCCAACTTGGATGATGGCGTCTACGTCGTCACCGTCGAGCGCATAAAATGACTCGCGGGTGATCTTGTTGGTGACCTCGGCAATGGCAGTCCAGCTAGGGCATTGCAAACAAATGTCGCGCACTGATTCATAACCGTAATCACTGAGAAAGTTAGCAACCTCCTGGTTGGCGACCGGGTAGTAGGGCGACATAAACGCTACTTTTTGGATTCCACCCAAAGCCTCTAGCGCAGCCACTATTGATTCAGAACCCACCGAAATTTTGAGTCCGGAGAGATCTTCGATTGGCTTTTTCCATTCTTCACAACCCTTTGCTCCACCGTAAAAGGTCACCGCAGACATGCCCATCACCAAATAGTCAGGCGCGCAGGGAACCACATGCCGCACGGCATCAAGCGTATTTTCTGAGATCACCATGGTGCCTTTCATAAAGGATTCATTGGAAATGGCATTGGCGTTTTCAACATAAATGCGGCTGTAGTGATTGGTGACACCAACAGGGCGCATTTCCGCAAACTCTGGCTCAACTACGGTATTCGTTGCTGGGCCCAAAACACCAAATTTTGCTCGGTAACCTAGAATGTCTGTCATGATCGTGTTGTTAGCGAAAGTAATTGAGCGGCTGCAGCCTTAAAGATTGGCTGATCTCTCTAAATGATATAAAGTTATGACAATATATCATATATTCAGAAATCAGCGAATGCGCGCATAATTACGTAAGCGCTTTGTAAAAGAATAAAACTCAACTAATAAGAAGTAATTTTATGTCAATCGGTACTTATCAAGCCCTGGCACTGCAGGTTCGCTGCGATGCAGTTAACTTAGCCAAGGACGCTGAATCAGCCCGCGCACAAATGATGCAAACTATTCAACGCTGCAATGACCTGATTAAAGGAAGCATCGGTTTTTCAGCAGGTTTTAGCGGTTTGCCGGTTCGACTCGTCGTACTGCCGGAATACTTTCTGACCAGTTTTCCGATGGGTGAGCCGATACCCGCTTGGATTGAAAAAGCATGCTTGCAAATGGACGGCCCGGAATAAGACGCGCTTGGCCAGCTCGCGCAAGAGAATAATATTTATTTATCCGGAAACGCGTATGAAGTTGACCCTGAGTTTCCGCAGCTCTATTTTCAAACCAGCTTTATCATCAACGATCATGGCGATGTGATTTTGCGCTATCGTCGTTTGATCTCAATGTATTCCCCGACGCCGCATGAT
>CALJJR010000040.1 GCA_937973905.1 uncultured Arenicella sp.
TTCAACACTTCTAACCTGTTAAGGAATTGCACGGAGTTGTTATGAGAATTAAGAATATGCTTTTACTGGCCTCCTTAGTATTGGGCTCACAAATCGGAACTGTGGCGGCCAAGAGTGCTGTTTGGAAAGTGAGCGATGGCGACAATAGTGAACAGGTTTTGTATTTGGGCGGCACTATCCATGTGCTGTCGGAAAAAGACTATCCATTGCCTCCAGCTTTTGAAAAAGCTTATGAGGCGGCGCAAACCTTGGTTTTTGAAACCGACATAGCCGCAGTCGAAGACCCAGCCTTTCAAATCAAAATGTTGGAAATTTTGACTTATCAAGATGGTCAAAAACTGAGCGAAAATCTCAGTGAAGAAACGCTAAGCCAATTAAATGCATTTCTCGAAGAGCGCGGAATTCCTGTGGCTAACTTTGAACGGTTTACGCCTGTCGGTCTGAGCTTAACCCTCACGGTGTTAGAACTTCAGAGATTGGGTCTAGGTGTAACTGGCGGCGTTGATCAGTTCTTTTCGCAGCGCGCCCAGCATGATGGTAAGGCCGCTGAGGGTTTAGAAACCATCGAAGAGCAATTAGGTTTTATTCAAAGCCTTGAGCAGGCAGATCCAGACAGTATCGTGCAGTCAACCATGAATGATGCAGCCGGTTTGAACGAATTATGGGCGGGCATGCTAGACGCGTGGCGCACTGGCGATATGGAGTCACTTGAAGAGTTAGCCCTTGAGCCGATGGAGCGAGAATTTCCGAAAGTGGCCGACTTGTTAATCGACAACCGCAATCAAGCATGGCTCAAGGAGATTCCAGCGATGATGGCTGATGACGATATCGAGTTCATCTTAGTGGGTGCTTTGCATATGGTGGGAGAGCAAGGCTTGGTAAACCAGCTTCGCAAAACTGGTTACACGGTTGAGCAGCTCAAATAGTTATGGTTCAGCTGTATACACAAAAGCTTAACGAAAACGTAATGAAATAAACCGAACCCAAACAGTTTCCTTTGCATCTTATTTTACAAGAGGCCGCTTCTTGTAATTCAAAGACTAACTGCAACTCATTTCTGGAGACTGTGATGAAAACCACAAGATTTACATTGCTGATCAGCGTACTGATCGGATTAGGCCTCTCATCTGCTGCGAACGCAGGCAAGACATACACCCTAAAAGGCGATGCGCCGACGGGCACGCTATTACAAAGCATAGACGCGCGGTCGCAATTACCGTTCGATAAGCGCTACTTCGAACTAACCGATGAGCAACGCGCCATGTACCGTGCTCGCTTTGACTCAATTTCTGCCAGTCAAGTTCCGCCATTTCCGCGCAATGGTTTACGCGACGTTTACCGACCCTTGATCGATGCCAATAAAAAAGGTGCGCGCGGTGTGTTAACGGTGAACGTAAAAGTCGATAAGTCCGGTCAAGTAGAAGAACTAATCGTAATCAATTCGCCCAACAACCAACTGGCCGTCGCATCAGAAAAAATTCTACGCAATATGCAATTTGATCCAGCTTATTGCGCTGGCGAACCATGTGCCATGAACTTTCCAGTAGAAATTAATTATCAGTAGTTTCTACCGACCAAATCTCTAAGGCTAGGGAACCATTGGCCGGGCCGGAGTGGGGTAACCTACAAACGCCCGGCATTTTTTTGCCCGAAAGACCGCATTCCAAGAAATCTATCTAGTAAGCTCTTTGACTCATGAAAGTCGTCGTTTCAGACTATTTATTCTTGTTCCACCAGAGTTTTAAGTCTGCTTAGGGTTTGATCCCATTGATTCTCGATACTCTCTACAATTTCTTTGATTTCACTCAAAGGCTCAACCTTCAAACTATACAGGCTCTCTCTTCCGGATTTTTCGCTTGCCACCAGTCCGTTGGTTTCTAACAAACGTAAGTGCTTTGTGACTGCCTGGCGACTGGTTTGAAAGTCAGCGGCCAAATCCGTAATCGATCTTTGTTCACCATCGATCAAACCAGCAATTAGCTTAAGTCGGGTGCCGTCACCCAGTGCCGCAAATAGTTTAGCTTGTTGTTCGATCTGCAATTCAAGACTTTCCAAGAACATACTCCCGGATGTGACCGGCTTGAATATCCCATCCTTGTTGGTTGCATCGTCGAGCATCATCTCTGATCGCCATTGACAGCTTTTCAAATCCTGACTCCGTTATGGTAACCAGTGTTCCATTTTTTATTGACTCTAATTCAAATTTGCAATGCAGCCAGGGTTCATTGCTTATATCAATAGACTCGTCTTCAACGTAAGGCGGCCAAGAAAACTCTAAGCACTGTTGATCTTCGATTCTGAGCACTTTCGCTTCCCATGCAAGATGTTCCGCGCCCGGATAGGTCATCCATCCTGTCGAAGACTTACCTTCTTCAAAGGGTTGATCCAGCTTACATCGAAACCACTTGCCAAACTGTTCGTGGTCGATGATCGCGTCCCATACTGCTGATATCGGTGCTTCAATTTTAACTTTTCGTTCGATTTTCATATGCAACCTCATGATTGCATAATAGCTTGCGAAAAGATATATGCAACATAAAAGTTGCATTTTTCTTGATATTAAAACTCGGTTTCAGAATTTGTTGGCACAGGTCGCGTTATGATGTTCAACTTGCAGACAGGAAAATTTGCAGCAGCGATTTTCAATCGGATCTCATAGGCCCTTAAAAGAGTGAGCAATATTCAGCTATTTATCATTGTGAGACAGCAACCACATGACTAATCAATCATCGTCGATACAAGCGTACATTGCCGTTGCGCTTTGTGTGCTGACAGTCATATGCAGTAACGCGATGACCACTGCTGGTTTGACGGTGCTCGATGAACCGCTTTTAAAAGAGTTCGGCTGGGCTGTTGGTGAGCTGAAACTGCGTGATTCGATCAATTTCATTGGCGCTGCCATGATGATCGTATTCGTCGGCTATGCGGTGGATCGAATTGGTTATAAGCCGGTAATGTTATTTGGTTTGGGACTGCTCGCCCTCGTTTTCTATTTATACGGTTATATAAGTAGCCTTACGCATATCTACGCTTTACATATTGCGATCGCAGTGGTGATTGCCTCTGCTGGAAATACGGTCGCCGTTATAGCTGCTTCAGCGGCACTGCCGGAGCGGCGTGGTATGGCGATTGGGCTGGTCGTTTCCGGCACTAGCATAGGTGGCATGATTATGCCGAACTTAACCAACTGGTTGAACGAAAGTTATGGCTGGCGCGCAGCGCTTCGCTATGAGGCTACCATTCCTTTATTTCTAATTGTGCTGGTCGCCCTACTATTGAAGAACCATAAGGCCTCGCAAACGCAGAAGGACGAGGCTCTCGGCCAGCAGGGTTACACTTTCGCGCAAGCCATAAAAACACCTCAGTACTATTTCTTGGCCTTGGGATCTTGTTTTACTTTTTTTACCGTAATGGCCTTGTTCTCCCATTTGTTTCTTTATGCTCGAGGCCTTGGCTTTGACATGCAAGCGGCTGCTCTGACCATCAGCGTTTTTTCTCTCGGAGCTTTAATTGGCAAGCTTGGTTTTGGGTGGTTGTCGGATCGCGGTAGCTCTATATTCTTGCTGAAGCTGAATATGGTTGTAATGCTCTTGGGGATCGCAGGCGTATTCTATATCCCTCAATTTATTTGGGGATTCATCGTGTTGGCGGCACTTGGGTGGGGCGGACTAAATACGCTTTTCAATGCCGTTGTACTGAATATTTTTGGGGTGCGCGAACCAGGGAAAATCTTAACCACCATCTCCGTTTTTCAAACTGCGGGCGCGGGATTCGGTGCGGCAGTTGCCGGATGGCTGTTTGATTTACGCGGTGATTACAGTTTGGCCTTCGTCGTCACCATGGTGATTATGTTAATAGCTTGCGTTTTTATTTGGTGTCTGCAGCCACCCTCTAAAGTGGGTTTCTTCTCCCGCACACGAGAGTCCAGCTAGATCGATTTTTGCTGCAATAAGGCCAATACTTCTTTCGTCTTGAGTTAGACTCTCGACTAGGTGGGAATTCTCATAAGGCTGATATCTTTTGCCGCCTTAGCTCCATGCTTTTATTGGCTTTGAGAGCTCCACGATGGTGGGCTGTTGGGGCAACTAACAACAAAAAAATAACTCTCGGTTTCTATGGAACTTATTGCTAATTACGGGCCTTGGCTGCTCGCCTTAGGTGTTATCTGTGCATTCTTCATGGCATGGGGAATTGGTGCTAACGACGTTGCTAACGCCATGGGCACGTCGGTTGGTTCACGCGCACTCACCATGAAACAGGCGATAGTGATCGCTATCATTTTTGAGTTTGCGGGCGCGATTCTAGCCGGCGGCGATGTTACTTCGACGGTTCGCAAGGGAATTCTGGATCAGACGGCATTGGCGGACAGCCCAGACTTGCTTGTGTTGGGCATGCTGTCATCGTTATTAGCGGCCGGCACCTGGTTATTGATTGCGAGCATGCGTGGATGGCCTGTTTCAACCACGCATTCAATTATCGGTGCGCTAATTGGTTTTGCGCTAGCAGGCCTTTCCAGCGATGCCGTGAACTGGAGTAAGGTGTCCACGATTGTGGCAAGTTGGGTTGTTTCTCCGGTGTTGGCAGCGACCTTTTCATTTTTATTGTACGTCAGTGTACGAAAGTTGGTTCTAGACGCACCAGATCAAGTGGTCGCGGCCAAACGATACATCCCGTTCTACATTTTTCTGGTTGGCTTTTTAATCGCCATGGTTACGTTGCTAAAGGGCTTGAAAAACACGGGTATGGCCCTCGACTTCGGCTTTGATGATAAATTTATGAACGCTTTGCCGTTGGGCGTTTTAATTGGTGTTTTGGTTGCTTTGGTTGGCGCACAACTACTTAAACGCGTTAATTTTTCGAAGAATCCAGAAAAAGACAATATGGAATCATTGTTTGCGGTGCTGATGGTATTTACCGCAATGGCGATGGCGTTTGCACATGGCTCCAATGACGTTGCCAATGCTATTGGACCACTTGCTGCAATTGTTAGTGTAGTTAGCTCTGGTGGAGAAGTGGCGCAAAAGTCGGCAATACCGATTTGGGTGCTTTTGCTCGGCGGTGCTGGGATTGTAATTGGCCTAGCAACCTATGGTTATAAGGTAATGGGCACTATTGGCCGTAAAATTACCGAGTTAACGCCGAGCCGTGGTTTCGCTGCCGAGTTGGGTGCGGCCACTACGGTTGTCTTTGCATCGAGTTCTGGTTTGCCGATTTCTACAACCCACACTTTGGTTGGTGCGGTGCTTGGTGTTGGACTGGCTCGAGGCACTTCTCATTTAAATTTTGGAGTGGTTGGGAAAATCGTGACCTCTTGGCTTGTTACTCTGCCTGCCGGTGCATTTTTCTCTATCGTATTCTTCTTCTTGTTTAAAGCTATTTTTCTAGGTTAGGAATTCATAGCACGTCGCCGTTGGCGTGATGCATCGAGAGACTCTTCAGATGCAAAAGTCGGTGTGAGTTCTAGTTTTTCTCAGCGAGAATTTGAAGCAAGCATGTCTGACAGAATTCGAAAAACTTGGATAATTTTGCATAGTTTTGAAATCGAATCCGGCGAGTTCTGCGTTGATGTTTTTGTCCGCGAAGATGGCAGCTTTGGCTTCGAAGAGTTTAGACGAGATAGCGAAGATATGGGGAGATGGATCGGTTTGCACTATTATTCTGCGTTAAGGTATGAGACTCAGGAAAAGGCGTTACTTGAAGCGCAAAGGTGTGTGGTTTGGTTCGACCAAACGGTGCTTTAGTCAGCTGTGACGCTCAACATGCAGCGACCAATATTTAATCGGGTTAACAGAGTGAAGATCAGAGTATTTAGGGAAAAAGATCGGGCTGAGGTCATCGCGCTGTGGCGAGCGAGTGGCTTGGCAGTCGCACAAAACGATCCATCAGAGGATATCGATCGAAAACTCAAAGTGAACCCCGAACTCTTCCTTGTTTATGACCTCTCCGGCCAAATTATTGGGACCGTGATGGGTGGCTATGAGGGGCATCGAGGGTGGGTTAATTACCTGGCCGTGCACGAATCACATCAGGGCAACGGTTACGGCAAGCAACTTATGATCGCTGTAGAACAACTGCTAAAAGAGAAAGGCTGCCCTAAGGTCAACCTGCAAGTGCGTGAATCAAATCGTCAAGCGATCGCGTTTTACAATGCCTTAGGCTATGGAGATGATCGAGTAATCGGTTTAGGTAAGCGATTTTAAAAATCTACTTATTTTTGAGCTACATTGCATCATTATGCCGCAATCTCAACGTCTCAGCCTAGCGCAGGCGCGAAAATTAGTGTTGTTAAGCCAAGGATTTAGTCGCGTTGGCGCTTTCGGCCGTGGGAAAAAAGGAACTTTGGCAGCGATCAATCATCTTGGCTATATCCAAATCGACACAATCTCGGTAATCGAGCGCGCACACCACCACACCCTATGGTCGCGCGTTCCATTTTATCGGCAGCGGTATCTAAACGAGTTGCAAGAATCTCGTCAGGTGTTCGAATATTGGTCACATGCGGCTGCCTACCTGCCGATTGAACACTACCGCTTTTCGTTGCCACGTAAAAGCGCCATTTTAAATGGAGAAAAACATTGGTATCAGGTGGATGAGAAGGTGCTAAAGCAGGTGTTGGGGAGAGTTGCCGCTGAAGGACCGATGCAATCGAAAGATTTTGACAGCGCACAGAAAATGAAAACCGGTTGGGGTGAATTCAAGATTGCCAAGCGCGCTCTTGAACAGCTTTTTATGCGCGGTGAGCTAATGATAAAGAGGCGAGTTGGATTTCAAAAGGTTTACGATCTAACCGAACGCGTTTTGGCGAGTGATGTTGATCAGACGATGCCGAGCGAGGAAGAGCATCTACGACACTTAATCTTTTCTTACTTAAGGTCCAATGGTTTGGGAACGCCAGCGCAGATGGGGCATCTATTGAAAGGTATTAAGCCGAAGTTACGAGATGCCTGCCTGGCCTTAGCAGAAAATGGAGAGCTCGAAATACTTGAAGTGGATGGTAAGGGCTACTTCGCTTTACCCAGCTTTGAGTCGGTTCTCGCGCAAAGATTGAGTAAGACTCAAATAAAAATTCTCTCGCCTTTTGATAACCTATTGATTCAGCGCGATCGAACCCGTGATCTATTTGGCTTCGATTACCAGATCGAATGTTATGTGACTGCAAGCAAACGTAAGTATGGTTACTTCGTGTTGCCGATTTTATGGGGCCGTCAATTTGCCGGACGAATGGATGCGAAGATTGAGCGTAAAACAGGCGAGTTAAAGGTCTTAAAGTTGTATGTGGAGAACGTAAAGATCGATGAATTTTTTGCTGCGTTTTACCCAGCACTACAGAACTTTTGCGAGTTTAATGGCGGCAAGACCGTAGCAATAGGAGACGTTATTCATCGCTGATGGACGCTATCTAACTGTCCTCAGATATTTCACGCTCTGTGGTTGAGTTTTACTTAGAGAATTGTATTGAGACTAAATGCGGTTTAACGTTTAGCAACCCGGTCAATATTTTCTCTGAGCTATTTACTAATGCTGCAGCACCAAATCGATTACAACCGCAATCCATTTCCTATTCTAAGATGAGCAAGGCTAATAAAAGGTTCGATGCCATCGTCATTGGCGGTGGACACAATGGGTTGGTGTGTGCTTGGTACCTGGCTAACTCGGGGTTGAAGACTTGTGTGTTTGAGCGCAGCGCTCAATTTGGAGGAGCTGCGATCACTGAAGAATTTCACCCTGGGTTTCGAAATTCTGTGGCCTCTTATACAGTTTCATTGTTGCAGCCTAAAGTGATTCAAGACATGCGTCTGTATGAGCATGGCTTAGAAGTAGTGCTGCGCAAGGTCGATAATTTTTTGCCCTATGAAGATGGTTACTTGTTGGCCGGTCGAGATGGGCTTACACGCAGTGAGATCGCGCGCCATTCAGCGCAAGACGCAAAGTCATATTCAGAGTACCAATCGGCGTTAGACAAAGTAGTAGATTGCTTACGTGAATTTTTGTTGGTGGCTCCACCCAATGCCGGTGGCGGTTTGGCCGATGTGCTCGCTTTGCTTAACACCGGGAATGTAATACGAAAATTATCGTTAGAAACTCAGCGTGATTTACTGGATTTCTTTACCAAGTCAGCGGCAGAAATATTAGATCAGTATTTCGAAAGCGAAGCCGTAAAAGCCTTGTTCGCTTTTGATGCTGTTGTCGGCAACTACGCTTCTCCGTATACCTCTGGTTCAGCTTATGTTTTGCTTCACCATGTGTTCGGTGAGGCCGCGGGTGTAAGAGAAGCTTGGGGGCACGCGATAGGTGGTATGGGAGCTATTACGCAGAGCATGAGAAAGGCTTGCCTTGCAGCCGGTGTGGAACTAATTGCGGATTCGCCGGTTGATGAAATTCTTATTGAGGACGACGTTGCAACTGGGGTGAAAATTGGTACAGAAGTGTTTACGGCTAAAACGATTGTTGCCTCAGTTCATCCTAAAATTCTGTATCAGAAGCTGCTTCCATCTGGTTCTGTACCAGCAGATTTTGCAAAGCGTATTGCAAACTACAAATCGCATTCGGCAACATTTCGGATGAACCTTGCGTTGGATAGTTTGCCTGCTTTCACGCAGAAGCCGAACAATGTTGACTACTTAACCGCCGGAGTCATTATCGCGCCATCAATGCAGTACATGCATGAAGCATGGATAAGTGCTGCTCAAAACGGTTGGTCGAGTGCACCCATCATCGAGATGTTGATCCCTTCTACGCTGGATGATTCTTTGGCGCCTGCCGGTCAACACGTTGCCAGTCTATTTTGTCAGCAATTTAATTACGCGTTATCTGAAGGGCGTAGCTGGGAAGTAGAGCGCGATCGCGTAGCAAAACACATTATCGGTACTGTTGATCAATATGCACCAGGTTTCGCGGCCAGCGTTATTGGCCAACAAGTATTGAGTCCATGGGATTTAGAACAAAAATTTGCCTTGGTGGGAGGCGATATTTTTCACGGCCGTATGAGCCTCGATCAGTTGTTCTCGGCTCGGCCTATTTTGGGCGCAGGTGCCTACCGAGCTCCCATCAAAGGTGTGTACATGTGTGGTAGTGGTACACATCCTGGTGGCGGTGTGACTGGCGCTCCTGGTCACAATGCGGCGCAGCAAATATTACGTGACCGACGTCAGTTGTTCCGTCGCTGACATCTGCCAAGCAAACTTTGGTTTTAGTTGACATTCTGCTCTATACTTTGCGGCTTAGCTCATGGGTTCGGGTTTTAGATGGAGTCACTTCAGGCACTAGTCGATTGGCTGGCGGAAAACGAATCCGCCTTCTCAGCGGTGGCAGCGATAGCTGTGATTGCGGGCGTTCTATACGGTGCGCTCAGGTTTGTGCTGCAACCGTTTTTGCGGTCTCGTTCGGGAGATAAGTCGAAACGAGGGAGTCGCTCTAGTGAAGGTGCACAAAAGCCAGCTAAGGCCACCAATATTTCCCTCGGCGATTCCCAGCGCTCGCTAGCGGTACTTTTGTTTGAACCATTGTCGGAAAATAAAGACGATGAGTTTTTAGCGTCTGGCATCACTTCTGAGGTCATCGCGCACGTAACGCAAATTCCCAATATCCGCGTTAGTTCTCGCTTATCTTCTTTTTCATATAAAAGTGGCCGCGACGACATTGACTTAGTGGCTGAACAACTGAATGCGCGCTACATTCTCACCGGTAGTCTGCGCAGGATGAATGACCGCATCATGGTGATAGCTCAACTTACCGATACTCAACGTCAAAGTGAAATTTGGGCGCAGACATATGATCGTCAGGTCGAAGATCTATTTGATGTGCAGCACGACATCGCCCGATGCATTGTAGGAGCGGTATTGGGTGAAGTTAGGTTAGCGGAATCTCTACTTGCTGGCGCCACGCCAGACCACAAGCTGGATGCATGGGGCTTGGTACAGAAAGCTTATCATTTCTGGCTTAGTAGCTTCACTGCTGAGGGAATTCTTCAAGCCAGCCAATACCTGCGTCAAGCCATAGAAATCGACCCCAATTACTCAAGTGCCCGTGCCGCGCTGGCCATGCTCATCTCTCAAACTCTGACTTCGCGCTTAGCAGAAGATTACGATGCCAGTCTTAAAGAGGCGAGTGAGCTTATTGAAACGGCTTATCAGCAGGCACCCAATGATATTGACGTCCTCGAGAATGCGGGCGTGGTGTGGTTAAACATCGGTGAAGTTCAACGCGCTGAGTTGACCCTGCGTCGCGTTAATGAAATGGCGCCGTTAAACCTGATCTCGCGTGGGTATTTATCTCTGTTGCTCGCTGTATCGGGCGGTGAAGAGGGCGCCAACGAAGCATTGACGCTCCTTGCAGAAAACTTTGCTACCGCACCTAAGCATCCATCCGCACCGTATTGGAGTTCGTTTCAAGCGATCGCTGAGCAGGCCAAGGGCAACCATGACATAGCTATTGCGAAGTCGAAAGAGAGTTTGATCGGTCAGCCAGCGTGGGTGCATGCCTATTATGTAATGGCGAATTCGCAGTGTGAACTGGGTCAAAAAGATGCCGCCGCGTCCACTTTAAAACAAGTGAGCGGCATTAATCCGTTGATGAGTGCGGAACTCTATGAACAAAACATGATTTTAATGTGTGGCGGGCAAGCAAAAACTCCGCCGTTTATTGAAGGTTTCAGAAAGTGCGGATTTATTGAATAATATAAATAGACAAATGTAAAAGGAGTATGGGGAATGGCAAAGCTCGACAATTCTAAGATTGAGTTAATCGTAAGTGGCCTTGGATATCCTGAAGGGCCTATTCATTGTAGTGATGGAAGCATTATGTTGGTGGAAATCAAAAGCGAGCAGCTGACGATTATTCCACGCGGGGGCGGTACCCCGCACAAGGTGGCTGCGATCCCCGGTGGGCCCAATGGCGCTGCAGTTGCACCCGATGGAGAAATTCTTGTCTGCAATGATGGTGGTTTTACCTGGATTCCAATTCCGAACGCGACCAACCCCATTGTTTGGGTCGCGGGAAATCAACCAGAGAATTACATTGGTGGAATTCTACAAAGTGTTGATGTGACGACCGGCGCAGTCGCCGATCTTGCGACCGAGGCGAGCGTTCGTGAATTTCCTCCCGGTAATTCCGTTCCCAACTGGAGCCCGCCCTATGACTTAAAGGGCTTAGACGATTTGGTTGTGGATGAGGCGGGCGGTGTTTGGTTTACCGATTACGGCAAAATCCGTGAACGCGATAAAGACGTGACTGGCGTGTATTACATGTCGCCAGACCGGCAGACCGTGACGCAAAAAATCTACCCTCTCAATAACCCCAATGGCATCGCACTTTCGCCGGATGGCAAGCGTCTTTATGTAGCGCTCACGTTTGAGAGAAAAGTGGTTTACTACGAATTGACCGAGCCAGGCGAGATCGCACCTAATAAGCACGTTATTGATGGCTCGTATTTGCTCACTGCAGACTTGGAAGGTCAGTCTGTGCTTGATTCCATGGCTGTAGACAACGAGGGAAATGTCTACGTTGCGACGATGTTGCCAGAAGGAAACAATCCGCTTTCTAATGGTGGGATTTCCATCATCTCGCCGGATGGCGATGTAGAGTTCGTGCCAATTGTGCTTCCGGGTAACGCCGTCGCGCCCCTGCCCTCAAATATTTGTTTTGGTGGGCCGGATATGAAAACCGCTTTCATCACTTGTGGCGGCACTGGTCACCTAATCAGTATGCCGGCCGAGGTGCCGGGTCTGAAGCTCAATTTCGGCGGTAGCGAATTTGATGCATCGGTGATACCGGGGTATTCGCCAAAAAAGTTGGCGGGGGAATGATGAGTAAAATATTTGCAACGTTGAGTGCCGCAGTTAAGGCTGTAATTGCTTTTGTCGGTGGGCTGATCTCTGGCTTCTTTCGCTTGTTATTCTCCGGCATCCGCAACTTCTTCACCGTTAAGGGTTTCTTTAAAACTATAGCGGCGCTGTTGATCTTGATTGTAGTAGGAGCATTCGGATTTCTTTGGTACACCTCCAACTATCCGAATATTCCAGCGTATCAGGAAATTGCTGAGTATCGTTTTTTAAACCCCAGTGAAGATAAACGATGCGTTAACCCGGATCCGCAAAATCCAAATGCAGAAGATCCAAACAATGATTTGATGATCCCCGCCTATCAAGGCTGGTGTGAAGAAGAACGCCAGGCTTATTACCGTATTCCTCAAGGCACCGATTTTTTTGGTCTGCAATATGATTGGATGACGGCGCTGGAAAAACCAGTGGGTAAGAAACCCTTGGTGACTCGCGAGTACATGCAACAGTTGGGCTACGTTTACGACCCAGCCAAGAAACCCAATGTAAATAATCCCAATGACCTTCCGGTTGGTCTTACTTGGCATTACACCAAGGAAGGCGACAAGATATTAGATGTGACCTGCTCGGCCTGTCATTCCGGCCAAATGACTTATCAGGGTGTAGGTATTGTGGTCGATGGTAGCCCCGGTGGGCATGCAATCCCCTCGCTTGATCCAACGCAGTTGATGGCCAACAGCATCGTGGCTTTGACCATGACTTACATCAACCCTTTTAAGTTTAGTCGCTTTGCGAAGAAAGTACTCAAGGATGTTTCCGATGATGAATACCGAGCAAAGAAGAAGCGACTACGTAAACAGATTGGTTCGACGATCTGGCAGGCTTTGAAATACGCAAGGTACAACTTATTTCTTTACCCCACCACTGAGGGTTATGGCCGAACAGATGGTTTGGGTCGAATTGCCAACACCGTGTTTGGCGACTATATGACACCGGACAACTATAAAATTGCCGATGCGCCGGTGAATTATCCGCATGTTTGGGATATCTGGGCATTTGATTGGGTGCAATGGATGGGTTCAGTGCGTCAGGCCATGGCGCGCAACGTGAACGAAGCAATGGGTACTCGCGCGCGTGCTAACTTTACCCATGCGGAGGGCCTCTACCAAAATTCGGTAATGATGTCTGAGATGCATTGTATTGAAACCACACTGCAGCATTTGGAGCCGCCAACATGGCCAGAAGATCTATTCGGCACAGTCGATAGAGAATTGGCTAAGGAAGGTGAGAAGATCTTTGATGAGACCTGCGCAAAATGCCACGGACCTTTTCCAAGAATGGCGGTCGACGGCAAGGTGGATTACGCTGCGACCGCTAAGAACCACAGTTGCACGACCTGCCATGGTCCGACCATGGTAGGTTCAGACGGTCAACTGTTGGATTTGACGAATCGTAAAGATCATCCGCCGGTGCAAATTTCTCCCAACGATTGGTTAGGGCAAGGGCCCGAGTTTGCCAACGACACAAGCTGGCGTGACCAGTCAGAGCGCGGTGGCTATTGGGAGATGATTCATATTCCTCTTGACTACATAGGCACCGATGCAACTTCAGCGCTGAACATGATCAACTATAAATATGATCTGTCGATCTTGGTTGATAACGTTAAGAAAAAGCGTGCAGAAGGTTCACTGCTGCGCTTGCCCGACCCCAAAGCAATTCCGGACGTCACCAAGGCGGGTTTCGCACAGGGTTTGCAGTACATTGGCGGTGAGGTTCGTTACAAGCAATATCGAGAGTGGGGTCTGATGGGCCCTACGGGTTACCCACCACCACCTTCTGAGCATGCCGCAGCTGTGGCTGATCTTGACGGTTTTGGAGAGGTAGATGACCCCGTGGCTTGGCGGGCATATCGCCCGCGGCCTTTGGAGGGCGTATGGACAACGGCGCCGTATCTGCACAACGGATCTGTGCCTAGCATTTATCAGTTGCTGCTTCCGGCCGAAGAGCGCGATGCCACTTTCTATGTGGGTCGCAAAGAGTTTGACCCACAAACTCTCGGCATCAATGTCGAGAAATTTAAGGGGGCATTTATGTTTGATACCTCTAAAACTGGTAATTCGAACTTGGGCCATGAGTTCAATGATGGTTTATGTGGTGACGGTGTGATTGGTTACGAAATAAAAGAGCGACCTGGTTATTGTCGTCAATTAACCGAGCAGGAGCGACTTTCAATTCTCGAATACCTCAAGATTCATACTGACGGAAAACGACCCGACCCAGAATCTAAACCGCATTGTGAAAACATGACGTGGCCGGATAAATCATCGGCTACATTCAGTGCCGCCGACCTCGTGCCAAGCACGAAGAAGCAAGGGGGTAATTAAGATGTGGAATAAGATTTCTAAGTGGTTAAAGCGGCTTCTGTATTTTGTGGCTTTCTATGCGCTAATGGCGGCCGTAATATTTGCCTGGCAGATGGTTTCTCATCGATTGAGTGACCCGGATGCCGATCTCGTTGATAAAAGTGAGTTGGATACGCAAAACAGGCTTACGCAGAATGCCGCAATTATTGAGCAGGTGCGGGAGTTTGTGACTAAGAATCGGACACCTCAATATGAACGTGATGCCCATTCCAAACCTCATGGGTGCGTGCGAGCTACGTTTGAAGTATTCGACACGCAGGCAAAGTACAACTACGGAATTTTCAAAAAAGCGGCAACTTACGAAGCCTGGATACGGTTCTCCAATGGGTCGGTACCGGTTTTGGATGACCCCAAGAAAGATGCGCGTGGTATGGCGATAAAAGTAATGGGCGTTCCTGGTGAGCAGCTATTACCACCGATCCTTTCCGGAGCGACGCAAGACTTCGTGATGATTAATTCGCCGGCCTTCTTTATTCGCAAAATATCCGACTATCTTGATTTGGAAATTCGCACTACTCAAGGCAAACCGTTTACCTATTTCTTAGGCGACTATTATTTAAACCCGTTTAAATGGAAGCTACGCGAATTGTATCTAGGGCTAGGTACCCGTAAGAAGCCGCCAGCAACGCCGTTATCAGCGCAATACTTCAGTATGTCGCCTTACAAACTTGGGCCACATGAAATTAAGTACAGTGCAAAGGCCTGTGAAGACATACAGGCGCCGGGTATCAATAGAGACGATCCTAACTTTTTGCGTGAAGCAATGAAGAAAGTGCTTAAGCGTCAAGATGCCTGCTTCCAATTTATGGTGCAGGTTCGAGACCCGGAGGCACGGATGCCGATTGAAGACACCACGGTGATTTGGTCAGAGAAAAAGTCACCTTTTGTCCCCATTGCTCGGGTTCATATACCGAAACAAGAATTTGATACGCCCGATCAAAACGCCATGTGCGAAGCGCTTTCGTTTAACGTCTGGCATGGCGTTAAAGAAATGCAGCCCCTAAGTCATGTCAACGAACTAAGACGTGACCTCTATATGCACACCGCAGCATACCGAAACGTGCGCAACGGTGTACATCAAGACGAGCCAACATCCTGGTGCGACAGTTTATCGAAGTACTGCGACGAGCCCGAGCCATTGGAAGTGATTGAGCCGATTGTGATTGAAGAGGAGGAGCTTGGCGTAGAAGAGGTCGAAGCAGAAGCTGTGATTGAGGAGTAGGGTAAGTTAATAGTTTGAGATTGCTTCGTCGCTTTGCTCCTCACAATTGCGAGCACAGCGAAGCAATCTAGTCGCCCAACCAAGCAATTTTTGTTTCGGGCATCGATTCGAAAGTCTTACTCAGACATTCAAATTGAGCCGAGACTGATGGGGTTTATCCGCCAATAATTGTACTGATTCCCATTTTCTGCAATTGCAATCGAACTTGTTCTCGTACCTGATCTCGAACTTCTCCAAATTGCTCAGGGTCGAGATGTTTTGGATCGGGTATTGGCCAATCTACTTTTTTGCTGCCACTTACATTCTCGCATGAATCTCCACAGCCCATGGTCGCTACAAAATCAAAGTGGACGTTGGGGATATCTGCGAGAGATTTAGATTTATGGGTGGTCAGGTCGTAGCCAATCTCTTGCATGCTGGCTATTGCTTTCGGATTTACCACGCCTGAGGGTTTAGAGCCAGCGCTGAAGGCCTCAACGTTGGAGCCGCCGAGAATTCTGGCAAAGGCTTCAGCCATTTGGCTACGGTTAGAATTTTCCACACAGACGAAAAGAACTTTCATGGTAATTTTTTGATTGATTCGCTCAATGTCACAGACCGTTCGACGGATGATTTTGTTGCAATTGGTGAGCGACTTTAGACATTAAACGGTTCGAGTTTTTGGTGATATGAAATTCGCGCTGGATGCTTTGGAGAACCATCCAAGTTTAGCCCGAGACAAAATAACTTTACTCCATGTTTGGCTGCGAGCCTAGCGATGGATTTGACTCTCTTCGAGTCAACGCCTTTACCCCAAGCGCAAACAACCTTATCACTGTTGCTCAATACTCTGCGTTGCCAGTATTTGTTCATTGGGCCTTCCGGTTCGCCGGCCGCATAGAGTTCGGTTTGATAGGAGGTGCAATAGCCATACAGGTTGATAACTCTAAGTGATTGCATATTCCACCGTTTGGCAAAGCCCACACACTTGGCAATTGTTTGGTCATTCTTTAATGCGTCGGCTTTTGCCGGGTTTAACATCACGAATGTGACCGAAGGCCCGCGAAAATCAGCATTCTCGGAGCGTTCGAGTAGGTAGCGATATTGACCACAGCGGCTAAATTTTGCGGAGCCATATTTCATCCAATTTTTAGCGACTCTAAACTTTTGTTAAGTCTGATCAGTATATACGTGTTCTCGCGACTAGACTGGTGTGAAGACAAGAACATAGCAAGAGGAGATCTGCGTATGAAACACTTGATGTATTGTTTGCTACTGGTTTCATTCACTAGCTTAGCCACACCAGAAACTGCGACACGGTTTGATCCTGGAGAAATGGCGGAAGGTGCGCCACCAGAGCTGCAGCATTGGGGGAAGTTGGTGGGTCAATGGTCAACCGAAGGAGAAAGTCTAAAACGCGACGGCTCGGGTTGGGAACATTCAGGTAAGGCTGACTGGGATTTTTTCTGGGCGTTCAATGGATGGGGTATTCAAGATAACTACACATCGCCTCCGTTATCAGAGAAGCTCGAGGATGAATCAACTCGGCAGCATGGAATTAATTTGCGCATTTATAATCCCGACACCAAGCAATGGGTGCTCACTTGGCTTACCACACGGTCTCCGGTGCCATCAAATTTTACTGCGGTTTCGTCTGACGATTCTGTTGTTATGATGCGTGATGATAAAGATGTTAACGGCAACTATCGACGAATCACTTTTTTTGATATGACTGAAGATAGTTTTGAATGGAAAATGGAATGGTCGCAGGACAAAGAATCATGGCTTGAGGTGGCGCGCATTCACGGCAAACGAAAATCAGTACCTATTAAGGAGTAATTAGTGGCAACCCTTCAGCGTGGTTCTGAGACTTTGGTGTTTGATGACCGGGAGGGTAAATCACCTCGAATTATCTTCTGCCCAGGCTTCAACTCCAATCGTCAGGGCAACAAAGCTTTGGCAATTGAAGAATGGTGCGCAGCGCATGATCGTGCGTTCACGCGGTTCGATTATTCAGCGCATGGCGATTCTTCAGGCAACTTTGGCGATGGTTGTATCAGCGAGTGGTTGGCCGATACTCTGGCGATTATCGATGGGTGTGATGAGCAAGATGTCTTACTGGTGGGTAGCTCGATGGGTGGATGGATTAGCTTGCTCGCCGCGCTACAAAGACCCGCTAAGGTTTGCGGTTTACTGTTGCTCGCCTGCGCCGCAGATATGACCAAAGCCTACCCGGCACGAATTGCTGGTTTGCAAGCCTATTACGATTCCCAGAATCGAAAATACTTCTTGGTCGACAATCAATATGATGACCAACAACCTTACCGCATTTATCAAAATCTGATTGATGATGGGGAACAACATGCGTTACTCGCTGACTCGATCTCAATCACAGTTCCCGTACGACTCATCCACGGCATGTTAGATGACGTTGTTGAGTGGCAGCGCTCAGCGCAAGTGGCGCAAAGTTTGGATTCTACTAACGTGGAAATAACCTTGCTAAAAAGCGGCGATCATCGATTGTCCGATTCGGTGTCCATAGCGTCAATGTTGGATCACTTGCAGAGGCTATTAGCAATCGTCTAAGCGTTTTCAGGATCGACGAACTTTTATTGCGTGGCTGAGACTATAATCTGTCCATGCGAATGCCCCCTTTATCTCCCGCGCAAAAAATACTAATCACCAGTGCATGCTTATTGCTGGCGATGTCGTTCGGTCTGCGTTCGTCATTTGGCTTGTTTATGACACCGATGAGCGAGTTTCATGGCTGGGGACGAGACGTTCTTGGCACGGCACTGGCGGTACAAAACTTGAGTTGGGGCATCATGTCAGTGTTCGCGGGTGGCCTCGCTGATCGTTACGGGAATTTGAAGGTCATAGTCGGCGCGGTCATTCTTTATAGTATTGGCGTGGGTTGGATGGCCTTTGCCGGTGAAGCCTGGTCGTTAAATTTGGCCGCAGGTGTACTCGTTGGCGCAGGTATCTCGGGCACCGCATTCGGGATTGTCATTCCGGCATTGATGCGAGCGGTACCCGCAGAACGGCAGCAATGGGTGGCAGGTATGGGAACCGCAGCGGGGTCTTTCGGCCAATTCATGATGGTGCCGTTTTCGCAGTTCTTAATAGATGGCTTTGGTTGGTTGAGTTCACTGCAAATTCTTTCCGTGGTGACTTTATTGATGGTGCTTCTGGCGCTGCCTCTCGCGCCTTATTCCGGTGCTGCTGAGGTAGGCGAGGATGAAGACGACCAGAGTATTTGGGAGGCGGTGCGTGAGGCGTTTTCGCATCGGCACTATGTTTTGCTGACCACTGGCTTTTTCGTTTGTGGATTTCATCTGGCATTTATTACTGTCCACATGCCAGCGTATCTAACCGATCTAGGATTTTCAGCTAAAGTAGGTGCCATGGCGCTGGCAATTATCGGCGTGTCAAATATGGTTGGCTCGTATTTTTCTGGAGTTTGGTCGGGTCGATATGCCAAACAATCGATGTTGTCGTGGATCTATATGCTTCGTGCTTTGGTGATCGCGATCTTTATTACCTTGCCACCCACGATTTTCAGTGTCGTGTTTTTTAGTGTTGGGATGGGGCTGCTTTGGTTGGCCACCATTCCTCCCACTTCTGGCTTAGTTGCGGTTATGTTTGGCACGCGATATATGGCCCTGTTGTACGGCATTGTGTTTTTCTCGCACCAGCTGGGCAGTTTTACCGGTGTATGGCTTGGCAGCTTTATGTATGAACAAAGCGATGCCTTTCAGATGATCAGTACTTTTTGCGGGCAATACTTAGGTTTCGCGACTTATGGTGATGCCGCGCGCTATGACCTGATCTGGTTGATCAATATTCTGTTAGGCGTGGCTGCGGCCATAATCCATTGGCCAATTAAGGAGCAACCGGTAGGAAGGTTTGCTCACGCTGCGTAAAATTTCTTGAATCTAAAGCAGATCAAGGCTGAATAGTTTTTTTGAGGGAGCTAGATCGTGGTTACACCATCCGCGCCACCCAATAACAAGACATCAGCGCCACGTTGAGCAAAGAGGCCGTTGGTGACCACACCGGCGATCTGATTGATTTTGCTTTCCAAGTCGACGGGGTTATCAATGCTTAGGTCGTGCACGTCGATAATGATATTGCCATTGTCAGTTGTCACCCCTTCGCGAAAAATTGGATTGCCGCCGAGTTTGACCATCTCACGACCCACATACGATTTAGCCATGGGTATGACTTCAATCGGTAGAGGAAACTTTCCAAGCATTCCGACCAGTTTGGAATCATCAGCGATACATACAAACTTATCACTCGCCGCGGCAACAATTTTTTCGCGGGTGAGGGCGGCACCGCCTCCCTTGATCAGATGTCGATGTTTGGTTGATTCATCAGCGCCGTCCACATAGATCGGTAGGCTGCCAACCTGATCGAGCTCCATTACCTTAATGCCATGATTGCGCAAACGATCAGCACTGGCTTCTGAGCTTGCTACGGCGCCGTCCAATTGCCCTTTTATCTTTGCCAGTTCATCAATAAACAGGTTCGCCGTCGAGCCAGTACCAACGCCAATTACCCAATCCCATTCAATGTATTCCATTGCGGCTTCCGCCACGAGTTGTTTTGCTTGTTCTGGGCTCATTAGACTCTCTCGTAAGTGACGTAATCAAAAGGTGGTTGATTGTCGGTATTTTTAATTCGTGCGATCTCTTTAAAATCGGTGCCAGCGAAATTTGGGAAAAACGTGTCTGCGACAGGAGCATCAAACACTTCGGTCATCTCAAGTTGGGCGGCGTAAGCCAGAAAAAGTTTATAAATCTGCCCACCGCCAATAACAAAAGCCTTGCCTGTATTATCTAACTCGGCTAGTTCAAGTGCCTGGTCCAGAGAGTCGGCGACGTGCACCTTGTCGGCCTGCCAATTCTTATTGGCGGTAAGAACGATGTTCTTTCTTCCGGGCAGCGCTCGGCCAATTGAATCGAAAGTTTTGCGACCCATGATTATTGGCGAGCCCATGGTGAGCTCTTTAAATCGAGGTAGATCGCCCGGCAAATGCCAAAGCAACTCGTTATTGCGCCCAAGTTCGCCGTTTTCGCCCACTGCAGCGACTAGAATAATTTCCATCACACTGCCACCGGAGCCTTTATGGCCGCTTGCGCGTCATAGCCGATTAACTCGAAGTCGTCAAAAGTAAAATCGAATAGCGAAGTTACTGCTGAGTTGAGTTTCATTGTTGGCAGTGCAGTCGGCGTGCGACGCAACTGCTCGTTAACTTGCTCAGTGTGGTTGTTGTAGATGTGCACATCTCCAAAGGCGTGCACAAAGTCGCCCAGGCCAAGGTTGCATACTTGCGCTACCATCATTGTTAAGAGCGCGTAGCTGGCTATGTTAAACGGTACGCCAAGAAACAGGTCTGCACTTCGTTGATAGAGTTGGCAGCTGAGTTTTCGTTCGGGAGAGACGTAAAATTGGAACAGCGTATGGCAGGGCGGTAGTCCCGCTTTGGCCATTTCTTCAACTTCTGCCGGGTTCCAGGCTGATACTATGAGACGTCGAGAAGTTGGGTTTCGTTTTATTTCTTCAACCACCCATTGCAGTTGATCTACGCCCGAAAAGTCCCGCCATTGTTTCCCATAAACCGGGCCAAGTTCGCCCCATTTATTTGCAAATTCTTGATCTTGCTTTATCTCGGCGATGAACTTGTCTAGGCCCGCTTGCCACTCTGGTGAGTGTTTTTCATAGTGCTGGTCAGATTGGTTGAGAAAATTTTGATATGGCCACTCGTTCCAAATCCCTACATTGTTATCCACTAGGTATTTGATGTTGGTATCGCCGCGTACAAACCACAGCAACTCATGAATAATGCCGCGCAGAAATACCTTCTTGGTGGTAAGTAGCGGAAAGCCTTCTTCTAAATTACAACGAATTTGCCGGCCAAATACACTGCGGGTCCCGGTACCAGTACGGTCCTCTTTGCCAACTCCGTTGTCATGCACATCTTTGAGTAAGTCTAGATAAGTTTGCATCTAGGCTTATCCCTGTTCTCGAGTGATTGCACGATGACCTATGTCGGTGCGATGGTAGGCATCTTGCCAGCTGATTTTTCCTACAGCTTCGTATGCGTTAGTTTGCGCTTGAGTCACCGTGTTGCCGAGAGCGGTAATACAGAGCACGCGGCCACCACTGGTAAGTATTGCGCCATCTTTTTGCTTAGTGCCGGCATGAAAAGTTTTTACGGCCTCGCTGTCGCAAACATCTAGACCGTAAATTTGTAAACCTTTGTCATAATCGGCTGGGTAACCGCCCGCTGCCATAACCACGCCAAGTGCCGCTCGCTCATCCCATTCAGCGGAGGTCGAATCCAGATTTCCAGCGATCGTGGCTAAGCAAAGTTCCACAAGATCTGACTGTAAACGCAGCATAATCGGTTGCGTTTCAGGGTCGCCGAATCGACAGTTGAATTCCACAACTTTGGGTTCTCCGTCTGCAGCTATCATCAGCCCCGCATACAAGAAGCCGAGATAAGGGGCTCCATCATCAGCCATGCCTTTGACCGTAGGTTGAATCACTTCTCGCATAATTCGATCGTGAATTTCTTGTGTCACGACCGGCGCCGGTGAATAAGCACCCATGCCACCGGTATT
>CALJJR010000041.1 GCA_937973905.1 uncultured Arenicella sp.
TCCCATGAATATTAAGATGCCTAGAATGGCTATAATTCTCAGAGGAACCATAGAGTGGGAGGTAACCCCATTTATCGCAAATCCCAGCATTTTTTTGACTGGATACTTGCTGGTTCCTAGTTGTCGCTCTTTTCTGGAGTAATAGATGGAACAGGAACTAAAACCTAAGGAGGGGACAATGCCTCTCAAAAATAAATTTCGTTCAGCGTGCTCGGCCAGCACTCTGATCGCACGCCGCCCCATAAGCCTAAAATCTGCGTGATTGAAAACGACGGGCACGCCAAACAGATTTAGAATTGCGTAGTACCATTCTGCGGTCTTTCTTTTAAACAAACTATCACTGTCGCGATTGTTTCGAACGCCATATACGATTTCGTAGCCGCTATAATGAGCTTCCACCATATCTAGAATCTTCTCTACATCGTCCTGAAGGTCGGCGTCAATTGTGACGACCATATCTGTGTCGGCATGCAACATTCCTGCTAGAAGAGCATTTTGATGCCCCACATTCCTTGAAAGACGAATAGCTTCAATATTGACGCTCTCAGTGCGAAAGGTCGAAATCTTCTGCCATGTGCGGTCAGTGCTACCGTCGTCAACCAAAATCAATTTGCTGGCAGGAAGAATGATATTTTTTTCGATTAATTGGGCGGTTAATTCAGTGAGAACTTCGATCGTAGAACCGATAACCTCTTCTTCGTTATAACAAGGAACGACAATGGCTAATTCTTTTTTCATAAATTGAGATGGTTTCTTACTCGCCTGCGATATTGTTGCCAATGAGATAAAGACCACAAATGACCATCAATACTCCGAACCATGCGCGTAAGGAAATTGACTCTCCCAGAATAAAAACCCCACCCGAGTAAACAAAAACAAATGTTAGGGCGCTAAACGCATATACGTTGGTGAGCTTCTCAAACGAGAGCACATATATCCAGATCGCAGTGCCGAGCAAATAAAATACCAAGCCTCCAATTATTCTAAGGTTGATATAGTCCATGTAATGATTGTTTCCATCAGCACCTAGTTTGAAGAGAACTTGGCCCATTGCCGCCGAACAAGCTGCGAGCACAAGAAGAAGGATTGAAAATGATTTCATTGTTTAATGCGTCTCATACTCACAAATAGCAGCTCCTTGCATTTCGCAGCATAATTCGCCAAGGCTCTGGGCATTAAGCGAACCAGTGCCTTCCTCAATTTATACCAAGACGGCGAAACATCAGCCAGCGCTAGGTCTTTACCGACCAATGTTTTCATAATCGAGACGTGGAGTGTGTTGGTGATTTCCCGATTGCAATAGAGAAAAGTATTGTAGCGGTACCAGCGCTCTATCTGAGAATTATTCAAAATTGCGGGCCTTAGACAATCAAAGCACTGATAACCCGCCTTACTAAAAAGGGATCGCCAATAGTCATAAGGTCTCTCATTAATATGATTGTCACCGCCCTGGCCGGGAGGCGCCGCCGAAAACAATACAATGTTTCCATGCCTAGTTAGGTTTTCAATGAAGATCTCCGCTGCTTCTGGATCTATATGTTCTGCAACCTCGAGAGACTGAACTAAATCGAAGTTTCGACCCAGATCTAGTTTTTGCGACAAGTCGAAAGACCTGTATTTTGAAGGATCAATAAGAAGCGATTCTAGCTCGATATAGTCACCGTCGACGCCAAAATGATCTTCCACTCCGCTCTCTTCCCAGGTGTTCAGCCAGGCTCCCTGTCCGCATCCAATATCCAATACGCTTTTGACATCAAGTAATGGAATCAGTGCATGAATAATTTGACGCGCGGACCTTTGTGCTCCTTTGTTTATATACGAATAAAAGAGTGAGTCGTAAGGAGTGTCCAAAGTTTTTCCCATTGATGTGCCGCTGCCATGAGATTATACCAGCTTCTTTAATTGCGAATCTTCTCGACTCAAGGTTTACAGAACTGCTTTTGTTGAGACATTGAAGCAAACTAGTAATTCAGCAGCGTGAGATTGCCGCGGTCGTGTCTCTGTCGCAAAGACGACTTGAAACAATTTGAAAACCCCAACACCGTCATTGCGAGCGTAGCGAAGCAATCTAATAGGTTTAACTCATCATCACGAGAGTTATCAGCGCCACTAACGTCAATAAGCTGGAACTCGATGATTGCTAGTTAGTCGCTATCCACAAAAAAATCGTGCAGACGCCTTGCCTTGTTCTACCGCCAGCGTGCGTATGCAGCAAGCCTCTTAATCGCTTATCGTAGTCAAAAACTCTTCCCTTTGAGCACTGATATCTGCATTAAGTACTTTCCAAGCCTTCTGAAAAGTGGGTTGCTCGGTTGTCTCTTGCATGTACTCGAACTGCGTTGTTCGCCACCAGTCTTTACGCACGCCGCTGTCTACCGCTGCGGCGAACGCTTCCGCCGCTGTTACTGGGTCGCCGCTGGCTGCTAGGAGTCGTGCATGGGTAAATCCTCGATCTCCGGGGTGCATTTTTAGGAGCAGTAGTTTGGCATCTCTGATGAGTTGTTTTGCCGCCGTTTCGTTGTTCAACTTGAGCAGTGAGAAGACCAGTTCCGGCGCTTGATAGACATCTGAGTTGGTGAACTTGATTTGCTCGATAGATTCATGGTCGTAGTTGCTCAACCGGCTGTCTAAGGTTGCCGAGTAGTCGGCGTTTAGAAACTGAAAGACTGGTACATTGGCTTCAACCACTTCATTGCCAGCGAACTTTTTGGCCATGCTTAGCGCATGTTTGAGGCCGCGTTTAGATTCGTGCTCATACAGAAAAATTCTTGCTTGCAACACGGCAAGCCCATCGCTTTTGGCCAGTTTTTGGTCCGCGTTGCTAATTAATTGCTTGGCCTGTTCGATTAAGCCAAGGTCAAGATAAGCCCGCCCTAATTGGTCAATACTCGGCGGGCTAATTGGGTTCAATCGAACTGCTCGTTCTTGCCATTGGGCCGCCCAATTGAGATTTCCCAGCGTTCTATATATTCTCGCCGATGATGCAATCGCGCTCGCTGATTCCGGGTTGAGCTGTACGGCACGTTTGAATTTTTCTAACGCAGCTTCATGGTCGCCAAGCGCGGCCAGACTCTTGCCGTGTTTTTCTTGCAGGAATTCCGACATCGGATCGAGCCCAACGGCACGCTCAATCAAATCTAAAGACTCTGTATTACGCCCTAGTCGCCGCAGCAAGCTCGCATAGCGTTCATAACTCGATACATGGTTTGGATTGAGCTGCAACGCAGTTTTAAAGCTCGCCTCCGCCGCGGCTAGATTGCCAGTGAAACGCTGAAAAGAACCCATTGAAGAGTGCGCGCCTGCTGACTCTGGATTAAGTTTGATGGCTTTTTCTAGCAAAGGCCCAGCGCGACTTTGCATTTCTGTAAACGGCAACCCGGTGTAGTAGTAGAGCAGCACAATATTGTCGGCAAGGCTCGCGTAGGCTTCTGAATAATTTTGGTCGATCTCAATGGCTTGTTTGAACAAGCCTTCTGCCTCAACGATATTTTCAGGTATTCGGCTGCGTAACAGTTGTTTTCCCGAATTCACAAGGTTGTACGCTTCAAGGCTTTGGGTCGGCGGGTTTTGCGTTTGAGCTGAATAAGACTCGCTAAGCTGCCTTTCCATGGCCTTAGCGATTTGAGTAGTGATGTCAGACTGGATTTCAAAAAGTTTGGATGCCGACAGCTCGCGATCATAGACCTCTGCCCAAACATGCCCCTCCTTTTGGGCATCAATCAACTGCACATTAATGCGGACCTGATTCCCAGCTCTTTGTACGCTCCCTTCAAGGATCGTGGCTACTTCCAATTCCTTTGCGATGTCCTGAATCGACATAACTGTATCTCGATACCGCATAACGGAGGTTCGAGAAATAACTTTCAAGCCATTTATCTTAGAGAGTTGTGTCAGAAGGTCGTCATGAATGCCGGCCGTGAACGGTTCGTTTTCAGGCAAATTAGCCATATTGGAAAATGGCAACACCGCAATCGAGTCGCGTTGCGATCCTGTTTGGCTTTGATTGTTGTCTTGTTGCTGTGGGTTTGATTGGTGAGGCTCCTGTACCGATTCCGCATCTGAAGAAAGCGGGCTAGAGTAGGGCGAAAAATCGCCCGTCCACATAATGATGGTAATGGTTGATATCAGCAGCAGGATGGTAACGATATCAAGCCGTTTGGCACTGAATTTTGTTAGCGAGTCCTTTCTGTGAAGGTCTTTCTCTTTCTTGATTCCATCCGCGGTGATTTCAAATATCCACGACAAAATGAGGCTCACAACAAAACCGATGCACAGCATGACGAACAGCGAGGGCATCACCCATGGTGGTGCGTTTAAATTGTCTGCCGCAAGGTCGAACACTTGCAGTACAAACCAGGCGCCAACTATATAAGCCGCCGCAACCCGAATAACGTTTCGACGGCTGAACTCTGAGATCCAGCTCTTCAAACTTGTTGTAGCCATTATTCGCGGTGAAAAAGTCTATCTGCAGAGCTTATTCAGTGTGTTTCGCCCAACAATAATGCTAGGGCACCGTGCTCTGTTGTTCTATTGTTGTCTGCATTATCACTGATCAGTAACCCTAGGCCTAGCCGAGGCGAGACACTCAATCGCCAGACGGAGTAATATTTGGGAGTAGTGGCAGATGAAAGTGCTCTCCTAAGTACGGCCAATGGTTTGTCGGAACATCCTTAATTAGTACCAGCTGAGTAGCGACTTGCCTCGCAGAGAAGACATGCAACAAGGTGTAAATCTCTACCACCGCAGAGTGAGCGAAGCGAAGTAATCCCCAATAAATTTCACCGCACCTAGTAAAACTCAGCTTTCAAAGCTTGCCCATCAGCGTGTAATATTGTCCGGAGCCCTAGGATGAACATCTCACCCAAAAAAGCGGTCAGCATTGTCGCGATAGTCAGTTTAACTATCGCGCTGTTTTCAATTGCGTCCGCCCAAGTGGTGATTCCTTTCGATAATGGCTATGTCGTGATCCCGCTTGTTGAAAAAAATCCAGGCTTCGCTTACTACAACGACTTCTCCACGGCAGCCGACGGCACGCGGCTAGACCAATTTGTGGCTTATCGAGACCCGTTTGTTGTAGCTCACACTGTCGGGCGTTCAGATCACGCCCCAACTGGCGGCATCAACTGCACTGCACCAGAAGAAACTCGCCCACAAAAGCGTGAGAATCCATACGCGCAGGTGTACCAGTGTTTGCCAGGTGAAAACCCAGACCTTGGCCATCAGATGGCGTTCGCCATGGACACCTCGGGTTACGGTTTTGTTGGGGCTTTACCTGATCAGGTATTTGAGGGCTTAGAAGAAGTGTCGGTCGACATTAATACCACCAGCGCAGGCGGGCGCAATTTTATTGAGATAAAAGTAATCCCCGCAGATAACGTCTTTGTGAATGGCTTGCCGTGCATTCCTGATCTGCCATGCAATGATGGGTGGGACTATGACGATATTGGCGCAGTGGGTGCCAGCACAGATTCACAAGCGGGCACTGGCTTAAAAATCGCCACACCTGATGTGCCGGATGGCTACCGATTTGATTTGTACAATTCTTTTCAGCTTAGCAATGGCGATACTCAATACAATCAGTGTAGCAGCACAGCCAGCTATTGTTTTTCGGTGCGTATCCATGAAGGCAATCTAGGTGTGCGAGCGCGTTATCAGCATATCTTTCGTGACAATGGTGATGGTACCTTGTCGTTCGGTATCGAGAGCGATGCTGGCACCTTCGATTGGGTGCAGGCTCCTGGCTCCTTCCCTGATGGCCCAGTTCGAGTCGTCATCGCGTTTCACAATTACACCGGTACTAAAGACGGCAACGGGCCTGGATTTGACGATAATATCTCACCATCTTCTGGAGGCTTCACCTGGCATTGGGATGAGCTAGCGGTGAAGGCAGATACCGCCACTCCATCCGTTGATTATTATGGTGGTACTGATGCCGAACGTATTGTCACCCCCAGCAATTGCATTGCCTTTTCGCAGGGCCAACGAGAACTTACTGGCAACACTGATATCTTGCCGAGGTTTCACTGTGCGACAGATGGTGATCTTGATCTTTAAATACAAGCGAAGATCTCGACCGCTCCAACAGCGCAATCGCTATCAATGAGTTCTGTACAAGAAATATTCGCTTGGCTTTCAGCGCAGGAGAGTTTCCTCTCAGCGGTGGCGGCGATCCTTGCGGTACTCGGTTTGGTGTACGCCATTTTGCGCACCACGTTCAATCGAATAAAGAAGCCCAGCGAGGACAAGCAACCTAAGAAGGATAAGAAAAACACTCTGACCCAAGACGGGCATCATGAATTTTCTCTAGCAGTGTTGTTGTTTGAAACCTTATCGTCAGATCCTGAAGATGAATATTTAGCTCGCGGAATTAGCGCCGAAATCATCGCGCACACTACCACTGTAAAAAATATTCGCGTGACCGCGTTAACAACGAGCTATGGGTTTCGGCCAGGCCGGGCAGATATAGAAAAAATCGCCGACCAGACTCACGCCAACTATGTTTTAAGTGGCAGTTTGCAACGTCATAACGATCAAATCGAAGTAATCGCGCATCTTACCGACATCGGAGCAGGCACTGAAATATGGGCCGCCCCGTTTAATCGGCAAGTTGCGGATGTATTCAGCATCCAGCATGAAATTTCATCACGCATCGTGGGCTCAATTCTGGGCCAAGTTAAGCCCGCCGAAACAGGTTTTGCCAGCGGCCAGACCCACGCCAATCTAGATGCTTGGGGCCTAGTACAAAAAGCCTACAAAATTTGGCTAACTAGCTTTTCCAGAGACGGTTTATTGGAGGCCTGTGACTGTTTGCGCGAAGCCATCAAGATCGACCCAGATTACACCAAGGCCAAGGCGGTGTTAGCCATGCTGCTGGCACAACAATTAACCAACCGCTTGTGTGATGACTACCAAGCTTGCGCAGATGAAACACGCAGCCTTGCAGAGCAAGCGCATCAAGCCGCCCCTAATGATTTGGAAGTATTGGCACTTACGGGTGTGGCCTGGCAAAACCTCGGCGAGATAGATCGCTCACTCGGCGCTTTAAGAAAAGTAATGCAGGCCGCCCCCCTGTATTTAATTGCTAGAGGTTACTTGGCAATGCTACTCAGCCTAACTCAAGGCCGAGCAGGTGCTCAGGAAGCGTTGGACTTGATGACTGACACTTTTGACATCGCGCCCAAGCACCCGTCTACACCATATTTTCAGTTCTTCGCGGCCTTGGCC
>CALJJR010000042.1 GCA_937973905.1 uncultured Arenicella sp.
TGGCGGATTGGGATTGGCATATTAAAAGTCAGCACCAAAGCGAACTATTGCAGTATGTAATGCTGTTAGTAAATCAATGGAGGATGCCACTGATATTTTTGCTATCTGGCTTCGCGTTGGCCTTGGTTGAGCCGAAATACGCCGCAAGTAAATTGTTTCGGCTGCGGTTTTTGCGGGTGTTCATCCCGCTGGTTTTCGCGATGTACTTTATTGTGCCTCCACAAGTCTACTTTGAGGCCTTGCAGAAGTTTTCTTATCCAAACACTTATTTGGTTTTTTGGCTAGAGTACATCGACCCATCAACACCAGTTCTTGGGCAAATGAACCATGGTGTTATGGGGTTGTTAACGTGGAATCACCTTTGGTATCTGGCGTATTTGTGGTTTTACACGCTGGTTTACATATTGATTAAACCAGTCTTAATATTCTTGTCTACGCTACTCAGTCGTAAACAGCCGCCGGCGTGGTTGTTGTTTTTAATTCCAACGTTAATCTTGACAATTTGGGGCCTAGTTCTTAAGCCGATATTCCCAAAAACCCATGGCTTATTCGATGACTGGTACAACCATGCTCTCTATTTTTCAGTATTTTTGTTTGGCTACTTCCTTGCTAAATCGGCCCACGGATTAACCGCGATACAAGAACGGCGCCGTATTTGGCTTGCTATGTCGATTGTTCTATATCTTGGTATTACGGTGCTCTATACCTTTCAACTCGATTTTGGTGGTTGGGGTTGGGCGGCAGAATTCTGGGTTTATGCCAATGTGTGTTGTTGGTTACTTACAGTTCTTGCTTATGCGAGTGTATCGCTCAATAAGCCAAGCCCAATATTGAACTATCTTAACGAGGCAGTTTTACCTTGGTACATATTGCATCAGACAGCAACAATAGTAATCGCCGTGCAGTTGCGCCCACTAGAATTGTGGGGTTGGGCAGAATTTGGATTGCTTTCTTTGGGTACTTTTGCCGTTTGCGCACTTTTTTACGAGGTTATTCGAAGGGTTAAGTTGCTGCGGTTTTTATTCGGCATGAAACTGGCGTCGAAGTAATCTAGTTGAAATCGAGCTAAACCTGTAATTTTGTTAAGTTTTTTCCTGCTTCGGGAGCTGATATATGTGTATGTATGAACGAGAGAAAACTCACTGCGAGCGCACTCAACCAGTTGGCGATTAATACTGGTTTGGTGGGTAATGTCAAAGAGCATAAAGCTTTCCAAGGTAAGCAGAGCGAAAACAACGCCTTGATCATGTTCGAGCAATCTGAGGCCAAACTCATTGCTGAGCTAAGAAATTGGGCCTCAGACAGTGAAAGTCGAACTCTTATACGGCAGTTGCAACGCTCGGGCGAAGATCACGAGAAGGTTTTGATTTGTGATTACATCAACGAAGAGCTTGGCCGTCGTTTGCGCGAGGCGAAAGTGAATTATCTCGACAAGGCTGGTAATGCGTTTTTGGAGTTGCCGCCTCTGTACGTTTCGATTCAAGGCAAGGAACCAGCCCACAAATCTGCGACCGGCAGATCTCGGCGTTTATTCACCGAGCCTGGTTTAAAAGTAATTTTCGCGCTTCTCACCAACCCTGATCTACTTAATGCAAACTACCGTCAGATTGCGAATAGCGCTAACGTCACCATGGGCGCGATCGGTTGGGTGTTGAACGAGCTTAAGGAAGAGGCGTACATCGTTGAAAACCAACGCGTGTTACGGTGGATGGATCGACCACGATTGTTGAAGAAATGGGTGGAAGAATTTCCAACCTTGCGAAAGAAGGTTGAGTTGGGCAAGTATTTCACGCAAGAGGGTCGCTGGTGGGAATCGCTTGCTTTGAGTAAATACGATGCTGTATTGGGTGGTGAAGTAGCCGCATATAGCTACTGTGTCGATTGCTCCATCGACAGCGTGACAATCTATGTGGGCAAGAACAAGCAAGCCAGCCTAGTTCGTGACTTGCAACTGGTAGCGGTTGAGGACATGGTCTCTGGGCCCAAACCAAACGTCGAAATTCTGAGCCGCTTTTGGGGGTGTGTACAGAATGACACTTCGTTCTCAAATCTGACGCATCCCTTGCTAACACATGCTGATCTGATAGATACCTGGGACCCCAAAAGTCGAGCGATAGCATCGCGAATTGCCGAGCTTTATTTACAAGAATAAAAAGGGCTTACTACCATCCTTGTCTCGCTCTCTACAGGGGTGCCTTACCGCCACTTTCCAGTGACAACTTTTGGAAATGCTTTGGTGTAACTCCAAATGCTTTTTTAAAACTGCGGGTAAAATGACTCTGGTCACTGAATCCTGAATCTAATGATGTACTGACGAGATCTGCACCTGCTTGGATCAATTTTTTGGCATGGTTTAAACGCAGCTGCCGCAGGAAAATATTTGGTGTCACGCCGCAGCTTTGTCGAAAATCACGGATCACTTGATTTCGTTTCACCCCAACTTGATTCGCCAATTCATTAAGTTCGATTGGCCGTGTAAATTCTTGGTCCATGAGCGAGTGATAGATCTTCATTCGATGTGAAATGCGTTCATTAGTCTGTGCTTGCTCTTGGGGTGCGGAGCTCGCGTATGTCTTCACCAATCTTTCCAGCGCCTCGAGTGCAACCACTTGTTGGTCGAACAGTTCGCCCTCATCGCATTGGATATGCGCATCTATCAAGGTCTTTGCAAGCTCTTCATCTCGAATCACTGGCGCCGTAAGATAAACTTGAGGATCAAGGCCTACGGTTTCCGCTATTTCAGCCATCAACTCTTGACTAAGGTACCAGGTTCGATGTGACCAGGGTTGATCGTCGATTGGCCCGCAGCCATGTAATTCACCGGGGTTTGAGATTGCAATCTGATGGGTATTTACCTGCGTGGTTGAGCCGGCGTGATGAAACTGCTTGGCGCCACTTGTCAGAACAATAATTGAATAGGCGTCATGCGCGTGTACTTCGTGTAAATGTGGCGCTGGTTCGGCGGTAAAAAGAGTTAAGCCAGGAATATCGAGGTGGTTTGAAAGTTCGGACATGGATAGGTTTCTTCTGGTTGGAGGGTGATTCTGTTCTATTTTTGCGTGGCCGCTTCCCATAGCCTACCAAGCGGGTGAAGTGAGTATGACTGGTGTAGGGAAAATTCAAGTGAACCATTAACTTTTCCTGAGGATCTCAGCACATGCACAATGCACGTCTCGGTTGTATCTCAACTTTCTTTTCATTCTTGATCTTGACTTCTTACCCAGCGCTGTCCAGCGATGACCTGTTTAGCAATAGCGCGGCAACGCTTATCACCGGCAACGTGCTTATTAATGATCCAGCGGGCGCAACATCAGCGCAGCTTGTCTTTGAGCCGCGCAACGGATCACTTCAATCTGCAGAGGGCGCGGCTGGAATTGGCGTTGATGGGGGGTTTATCTATACGCCGAACGAAGGTTTTGAAGGGATGGACGCGTTTGTCTATACGGTGGTTGTCGATGGGCAAGAGCAAGCGTATCAAGTACGTCTATTCTCAGGTGCGATACAAATTATCGACCCGAATGATCCGCAACAAGTTTTGGGAGTGGAATCGTTTGATAACCGCACGCCGGTTAAGCTTCTCCCGCGCAATGAACCTAGCGGCACAACCTGGCGAGTTTCAGGAATGAACGCTCAGCTGCGTTTTACAACTGCGAGCGCAGAACAGCCGGTTCGATCCCTAGAAACCTGGCAGCCCAATGCAAGGGGCACAGACGTCACAATCTACTCCTCAAATAATCGGCTATGGCAGCGCTTCGGCCTATCAACTTCGCAGTTCGGCAGTGACCAAATAGAGAGCGCCTATACTGGTTTCTCATTGTTTAGAACAGGTGGGCAAATTACTGCCGCTGAGCCGAACGGTACTTCCAGCGACGATTGGGTATTCGCAGGTGCGCAACAAACACCTCCGCCCTCCGCCCGAGATGATCGTTTTACTACCGCTGTGGACACCGCAGTCGAAGGTAATGTGCTTGCT
>CALJJR010000043.1 GCA_937973905.1 uncultured Arenicella sp.
GGCCTCCCAAATGGCAATCCTTTGCTGCGAAAAACCTGCGCAGTAACTTCCCGCCGCCCAGCAGAAACGCACACCTTGTGAGCGAAATGCTGCATGGCCTTGCGTACACGATGATCAAAAAATGATGCTAAACACACGCGCTCTTGAACCGCTGCGCCTTGAACCAAACGCAGCAGTGGCATCACAACATCATCGCTCTTCATATCAATATTAAAACGCGCATCAGGAAGAGCTTGAAACAAATCCTCTAAGCGCGGTACACGACCCCCACCTAAGAGTTCAATATTCTGAATCTCTGCCCAAGTTAGGTCTTTAATAAGGATTGCTTCCTTGCCTAAGCGCTCCAAACCTGGATCGTGAAACGCGACGATTTGACCATCGCGGGTTAGATGTACGTCGGTTTCAATATACCGATAACCCAATTCATAAGCGCCAAGAAAAGCTTCAAGCGTATTTTCTGGCCAATCGAGCGCACCACCGCGATGCGCTATCGCAAGAGGGTAGTTATTCTGCAGATAGCTAAAGTGCTCAGCTTTGCTTGCCATGCCGGCGCGGGCGCTTCATCGGTTTACGGTGGCGAAACTCCTCGGGCTTTACAAACCGCCACTCGCCCTCTGCCAATTTTCCGAGCCGCAGCTCGCCCACCCGCACCCGCTTTAGGCCAGTAACATGTAAACCTACCGCCTCGCACATGCGGCGAATTTGACGCTTCTTGCCTTCGCGCAGGATGAATTGCAATTGGTCTGGATTTAGCTGGCTGACTTTCGCGCGTTTTAGCGGCTTGCCATCCAATGATAAACCAAAGCACAACTGATCAATCTGGCGCTCCTTGATCGGGCCTTTAACACGCACCAGATACTCTTTTTCAATATCACTGTGTTCGCCGATCAGCTGTTTGGCAATTCGACCGTCTTGAGTCAGCACCAATAAGCCTTGCGAATCAATGTCTAACCGACCTGCTGGGGCCAGACCATCAAAGTGTGATTGCTGCAAACGCCCGCCGGTGCGGTCTAACTTGGAATGCGTATCTGCTTTGAGCAGGCGTACAGCCGGGGTATAGCCGTCTTCCGCTTGTCCAGACACATAACCAACCGGCTTGTTGAGCATAATCGTCACACGAGCTTGTTGCTGCGCTTGAGCGCGCTGGGTTAGCTCAATTTCAACATCCGGCGGAAACTTAATCCCCAAGGTATTTACGATTTGACCATTAACGCGCACTAATCCCTGTTCGATAAGCCTGTCTGCCTCACGCCGTGAGCATAAGCCACGCTGAGACATAAGCTTGGACAAACGCTGCAGTTCCTCAGACATAAACTACTTTGCGAGCTTGCTGGCTAAACCAATGTAATTTGCCGGTGTAAGCGACGTCAGCTCTTGTTTCACCGCATCGGGGAGCTCCAGCGTAGCGATGAAGTCACTCAATGTTTGTTGATCAATATGGTCTTTGCCTCGTGTTAGCGCTTTGAGTTTTTCATAGGGTTCAGGGATGGCATAACGTCGCATCACGGTTTGAATCGCCTCCCCTAATACCGCCCAATTTTCATCAAGGTCAGCGGCCAGCGCGCTTTCGTTAACGGCAAGCTTGCTAATTCCCTTTAAAGTCGCAGCACAGGCCAACAAGGTATAGCCAAACCCAACGCCGATATTGCGAAGCACCGTGGAGTCAGTCAAATCACGCTGCCAACGACTGACCGGCAACTTAAGCGCCAAGTGTTCAAAAATGGCATTAGCTAGGCCCAAATTGCCCTCTGAGTTCTCAAAGTCAATTGGATTCACTTTGTGCGGCATGGTTGAAGAACCAACCTCTCCTGCAACGAGCTTTTGCTTGAAATAGCCTATCGAGATGTAACTCCATATATCACGATCAAAATCCAATAAAATGGTATTGCTGCGGGTAACCGCCTGGAACAGTTCCGCCATATAGTCGTGTGGCTCAATCTGGGTGGTAAGCGGGTTCCACACCAAGCCAAGAGACTCGACAAATTGTGCCGCAAACGCTTGCCAATCAAGTTCTGGATAGGCCACAACATGCGCGTTGTAGTTGCCGGTGGCGCCATTTATCTTACCCAATAGTTCTACTGCTTCTATTGTTTGCAACTGACGACTCAGGCGAGCCGCGACGTTGCGCATCTCTTTACCTAATGTCGTGGGCGATGCTGGCTGACCATGGGTTCGAGCCAACATTGGTAGTTCGGCGTGTTCTGACGCGAGCGATTCGATTGCTGTGAGCACCTCGCCAAAGACCGGCATTAACACATTGTCCCGTGCGTCTTTGAGCATCAAACCATAAGACAGGTTGTTAATGTCTTCTGAGGTGCAGGCAAAATGGAAGAACTCGCTCACCGCACTGACTTCAGCAAGATCACTGCTTGCCTCTTTAAGCCAGTACTCCACCGCTTTCACGTCGTGGTTGGTGGTCGCCTCTATTTCCTTCACACGGTCTGCATCGGCGAGGGAGAAATTGTCGATAAGCTCGTTGAGTGCTGTATTAGTAGCATCTGAAAACGCCGGTACTTCAGTGATCTTAGGTTCCGCGGCCAACGCTTGCAGCCACTTTACTTCTACCAGGGCTCGATACTTGATCAGCCCATATTCACTGAATATCGGGCGCAGTGCCTGCAGTTTATTTCCGTAGCGGCCGTCTAGGGGCGTTAAGGCGGTGGTCGTAGTTAAAGGAAAGTCTGTCATAACGCTAGCGTTAGGGGTTTATGTGCTTCAAAATCAGGGGCGAGATGTTACCATATTCACGCTTCCACTAGCCCGCTATTGGCCACGTAAGCCAAGGCTATCGGGGTATTCACACCTTTTTTATGTCAGTTTCCTGGACAGATTATTCGCTACAAGAACTGCGCGCTCATGCCATCGACTCATTTCGACAAGGTGGCGGTACGCGCCCCGATGTTCTATTGATCGAAATTAACGGTGAAAAAGCCGTGCTCAAGGATCAAAACGGTGCTGATAAATGGTTTGGGCGTTTAATTGGCCCGATCTTAAATTGGCGTGAATGCAAAGCATTAAGCAAATTAGCAAGCTTGGACTGCACCCCAGATTTATTAGCAAAACCTGATCGACGCTCATTTTTGATGAGCTACCATGCGTCAGAGCAAATCACCCATCTGAAAGATATTAAAGTGGATTGGACGTTGTTCTTCCCAAAGATGATCGCGGCCATCGAAGAGATCCATGCGCTTGGCGTTGCCCACAATGATTTGCGCAACCCAACCAATACGCTCGTGACTCCAGATGGCGACCCCATATTAGTCGACATGGTGGCCTGCTTTTGTCGCGGCCAAGCTTGGAACCTACCAAGCCAGTGGATATTCAATAAGTTCACTCAAGTAGATCGTTCTGCAATTCGGAAATTAAAGTCTCGTCTAGCGCCAGAGTTGATTGATGAGAACGATGTAGATGCGCAGGATATTGCTGGCCGGCCCGGCATGTGGATCAAAGGCTTGGGTCAGGTTATACGCAAAATATCACGCAAACTCTTCACCAATTAGATATCAACTAACTTCCAGTTAAACCCAATCCAGCCATAGTAGAACCAAGCGATCCCAGAGATAGTGGTCAAGCAACATGGCCGCAAACAAATACATTAAGTATTTGATCGAATAGAAAAAGGTTTGCCGAGACAACGCATCGCTATAGTTTAGGTAAAGGCGGTACACGTAATACATAAAGCGCGCGTTCAAATACAGGGCGCAAAGCAAATAGATACCGCCAAACATGTGGATCGTAAATGGCAGCAGCGTGACGGCAATCAGAATATAGGTGTAGAGTAAGATTTGCAGGCGCGTGAACTCTTCGCCATGGGTCACGGGCAGCATGGGCACGCCAGCTTCGGCATACTCCTCGCGACGATACAACGCCAGAGCCCAGAAATGCGGTGGCGTCCACACAAAGATAATCAAGAATAAAAGACACGCCTCCGCACTAACCTGATTGGTCATTGCAACCCAGCCAAGTAAAGGAGGAGCCGCACCAGCAGCGCCACCAATGACGATATTCTGCGGCGTAGCAGGTTTTAAAAAGACGGTATAAATCACGCCATAGCCCACCATTGAAATAAACGTCAACACTGCGGTGAGCGTGTTCACCTGATAGACCAGCAACACCATGCCAGCCGCACATAGGATTGCCGCAAATACCACTGCTTGCCATACCGGCATACTGCCAGTAGCGAGCGGCCTATTTTGAGTTCGCGCCATAATGGCGTCGGCACGCATATCAATAATTTGGTTCATTGCTGCCCCCGACGAAGCCGCCAAACCAATCCCAAGACTGGCCATTAGCACCGTCCACCAATTGGGCGCACCTGGAACGGCGAGCAACATACCCACGATGGCCGTGAAGACAATCAACATCACCACCCGCGGTTTTGTCAGGTCGTAATATTGTCTAAAAGCAGCGGATAAGCTGTCGTTTTGCACGGCGGAGTCCATGAGCTCTCAGTTAGCCAATTTGCGAGGCTTTGAGCAAACGCTTGATGTCTTTCTTCATCACATTTGGGTCGGCCGTAGCGGGGTAACTCATCATCAAATTTCCAGTAGGGTCGATGATGTAAAACCGGTCGTCTTGCGCGGCGTCGGGTGCGTCATCTAATCTGAACTGTTGCACCCAATTGTCAAACTCATCGGCGGGCGAAGTATACGCCTCGATGGGTCGGTATTTAGCTGCAAGGTCCTGCGCGACATCTACGCTTAGATTTGTGTGTAGAAACACTGTGCGGATACGAGTCATATCATTGTTCTGCATGAATCGTAGTTGGCGCATTTTGAGAATATTGTCCTCACAGACTTGGTTGCATGCGCCGTTTGCGAACACCATGAATACCCATTGCCGGCGCAGAGATTCAAACTCAACAGGGCCGTTATCACTCTGCCATGTGATATTCGACAGTGGCCGAACTGGCGTATAAATATCACCGTAATTGTTAAATTTGCTTGGCTTGTATAAGAATGCGCCCACAATTGGCGCGGCAAACACAAATAGAATGAGCAGCATTTGAACACGATTCCAAAACTGGGTGCGTTTAATCTTTGAGGCTTGGATATCTTCCATTGTGACGGTTCAACTTGAGTGTTTGGTCGCGGATCGCAAAATCAAAAAAACGCAGGCCAGAAAAAACACCAACGCCATTGCGAACCATTGAAATGCGTAACCATGATGTGTGGCCACCCATTTGTTATCGATGGTTCGCCAACGACGCACCAGTGCGGGGTCGGCTTCACCTGCAAAATCGGGAGCCAATTCTAACACCATCGGCAACAAGGTCAGGTTCAATTCTGCAGCCACTTCATCAATCGGCAAATACTGCCACACTGACTCTGTATTTGCCGATGCAGCATCGTCCCAGAGCGGTGGCTGGGCTGGCGGTAAATTCAATCGGCCTTCAACACGGTGTTTGTTTTCTTGCGTAATAACCTCTGGCAACACAGCGCGACTATTACCTACCGGCACCCAGCCCCGGTTGACCAACACAAACTCTTCACTGTTCGCGATTCGCATTGGCGTAAAAACCAAATAGCCCACTTTGGAATCAAGCACTTGATTATCTACAAACAGATTGCGTGAAGTCGAATACGAACCATCTACATAGACCTGTTTGAATCGCGCAAAATCTTCGAGCCCTGTCAGATTTACGGATGCTTGCTCAGCCATCTCAATTTGCTTATTGAGTATGGCCTGCTTCTCATCAGCGCGACCCAGCTGCCACACGCCAAGCCGTACCATCGCCAGTGCAACGACAGCAACTATGACCAGCAATATTGGTTTACGAAGTGAGGTCTTCATCGCAGTTTTTCAATGAATCAGCTATGCTCTTCGACACTGTCAAAGCAGAAATTTGGGCCGTGAAACAAAACGGACTGAACGTTGTAGCATGAGCAAATTAGTTATTGTCGTATTATTGTTAGCCATGGTCGCGAGCCTGGGAATAGGCCTGTTCCATCTTCTAAAAACGCCGGATGAGAACGATAAAGGCGATAAAGTTGTCAAAGCTCTCACTTGGCGTATTGGGATCTGGGTGGTCTTATTCGTATTTATTTTTGCGGCCGTCAAGCTCGAATGGATTGAGCCAAGCAACTCAGTGCACCCCGCTAAATTTAATGAAGAGCAACAACAACGAATCGATGGGCAAGAAAATTAACTCCAGCTAGACCCCATTGACTACTCTGAATATCAAGTGAATATCAAAAAGGGCGCCGAGGCGCCCTTTTCTTTACTTTACTCTAAGCCGGCAATTCGTACTACAAGACGTAGACGAAAATGAACAGACCCACCCAGACTGTGTCAACAAAGTGCCAATACCAAGCCCCAGCCTCGAACACGAAGTGACGCTCTGGGGTGAAGTGGCCGCGCATACAACGTAGCAACACCACAAATAAGATAAACGCACCCAAGGTCACGTGAAAGCCGTGGAAGCCAGTAAGCATGAAGAAGGTGGAACCATAGACCCCAGTTCCCAAAGTTAGCCCCAAGTGATTGTAGGCTTCAATGTACTCTTCCGCTTGTAAAAATAAGAACCACACACCTAGCGCTACAGTAATCGCCAACCAAATGATCAGCTGCTTGCGATTATTTGCCCGCAAAGCGTGGTGAGCAATCGTCAGCGTTACGCTGGATGCCAAAAGAATTAGCGTGTTGTAAAGCGGCAGATGCCAAGGGTCAACAAGACTATATTTAGTGCCTTCAGCAATTGCAGTCGTGTCTGGCGTACCCTTAGCGAGCAATTCAGCCCCTAGCGGGCCAGCAGATGGCCATGTGGCTTCAAAACCAGGCCACAAGATTTCCGTGTCAGCCAACCAAGGGATGGCCAACATTCGGATGTAGTATAGCGCTCCGAAGAACGCCGCGAAAAACATCACTTCAGAGAAAATGAACCAAGCCATGCCCATACGGAAGGACTTATCCACATCCATATTGTAATCAGGGCTTTCCAAAATAACCGTTCGGAACCAAATAAACAGCATGACCGCCATGGCCAACAATCCCGCCGTCATAAGATTTGGCCCCCAACTGTAACCGTTGAGGTAGCTAGCCCCGCCCATTGCTATGCAGAATAGAGCAATCGAACACAAAAACGGGTAAACGCTTGAATCCGGAACAAAATATTGATCTTGAGTATGTGAAGCCATAGTGGTTCCTTTCTCTAACCTCGTTTGAAACGCCGAGATTTATTTCTATATGGTTATTTTATCGTTGTTTTTCGATTACTGCCCGGCAAATTTTTCGTTATCGAAAAATGTGTAGGACAATGTCAGTTCATGCACGTCGTCGGGCAACTCAGTGTCCAACATGAAGCGCACGAGCATTTCTCGTTCTTCGCCGGGTTCTAAGACTTGTTTTTTAAAACAAAAACACTCGGTTTTCTTAAAGTGAAAACCGGCGCGCGGTGGCGTGACATTGAACGTCGACATACCAGTAATAGGCCGGTCTGAATAATTCTTGACGTAAAAATAAGCGTCTTGTACTTCCCCAACCTTGAGATCTAAGGCACCGGTAACCGGGCGAAACTCCCAAGGCAACGAGGTGTGGCTGTGCGATGTAAAAGTCACCGCCACGTCTCGATCTTCAATCGGCGCTTCAAGCGCCATCGCCTCTTCAATGATATCGGTCTTGCCGCCAAAACCCGTTACGCGGCAGAAAGCCTCATACAGAGGCACCAATGCATACCCGAAACCGAACATCAGCACGGCGACGATGACTAATTTTACGACAATATTATTCATCAACCAGAACTACAATTTAATGAAGAATGAAGCGACAAACAGCGCGACTGGAATCAGAGCAATCAGCAACGCCAAGCGAGCGTTGCTGACTTTCTGTTTATTACTGAGGTCGTCAGACACGTTTTAAGCGAGGCTACTTGACAACCGGTGGCTCGTCGAACGTGTGGAAAGGCGCCGGAGATGGAACGGTCCACTCCAAGCCTTCTGGGTTATCCCACACTTCTTTGGTTGCTTTCTTGCCGCCTCGTACCGTCGCCACAATGATGTAAACAAACAGCAACTGAGAGATGCCTAAGCCAAACGCACCGATTGATGACCACTGATTAAACTCAGTGAATTGCAGCGGGTAATCCGCGTAACGGCGCGGCATACCAGCAAGGCCGAGGAAGTGTTGCGGGAAAAAAGTGATATTGAAGAAGATCGCTGTCAACCAGAAATGAATCTTACCCAATGTCTCGTTGTACATGTGGCCAGTCCATTTAGGCAACCAGTAAAAGGCACCACCCATCATTGCCATTACTGCGCCAGAGAACAGCACGTAGTGGAAGTGAGCGACCACAAAGTAGGTATCGTGGTACTGAAAGTCAGCTGGGGTAATCGCCAGCATCAAGCCTGACAAACCACCTAGGGTAAACAAGAAAACTACCCCAATGGCGTACAACATTGGCGTTTCAAAAGTCATCGAACCGCGCCACATAGTGGTGACCCAGTTGAATACTTTCACGCCGGTGGGCACTGATATCAGCATGGTTGCGTACATGAAGAACAGCTCTCCTTGTAGCGGCATACCTACGGTAAACATGTGGTGCGCCCAGACGATGAACGACAAGAACGCAATCGCAGCGGTTGCGAATACCATCGAGCTGTAGCCAAACAAAGGCTTACGCGCAAAGGTGGGAATGATGTGCGAGATGATGCCGAACGCCGGCAGAATCATAATATAGACTTCGGGGTGACCGAAAAACCAGAAGATGTGCTGGTACAAAACTGGGTCGCCACCGCCAGCAGGGTTAAAGAACGCCGTGCCAAAATGACGGTCAGTCAAGAGCATGGTAACGGCACCTGCGAATACTGGCATTACGGCGATTAGCAAGAATGCGGTGATTAACCAAGTCCAGACGAACATTGGCATTTTCATCAACGTCATGCCTGGAGCTCGCATATTCAACACGGTCACAATCACGTTGATCGCGCCCATGATGGAAGAAATACCCATCATATGAATGGCTACGATGCCCATATCGACACTCATTCCACCTTGAATCGTTAACGGGGCGTACAGCGTCCAGCCAGCGGCTGGTGCGCCACCCGGCACGAAGAAACTCAACAGTAAAATAGAGAATGCGAATGGCAGAATCCAGAAACTCCAGTTATTCATTCGCGGCAGAGCCATATCTGGGGCGCCCACCATCAACGGGATCATCCAGTTGGCAAAACCAACAAAACCAGGCATAACCGCACCAAACACCATAATCAAGGCGTGCATCGTGGTCATCTGATTGAAGAAGTGTGGATCTACAAACTGTAGCCCTGGTTGAAACAACTCAGCGCGGATCACCAACGCCATCGCACCACCAATAAACAGCATGGTGAGCGAAAAAATCAAATACAAGGTACCGATGTCTTTGTGATTCGTTGACATGAACCAACGTTTGAAACCAGTCGGCATGTGATGATCGTGGTCGTGATGATCGTCGTGGGCAGTTGCTGCGTGTGACATGGAAATTCTCCTGATCTAAATCTTTTCTAGCGCGAGAGGCTTACTTACGTTTTGCTTGGATATCGGAAGGCAAAACTACGTCGCCAGTGTCGTTGCCGTAGGCGTTGCGTTGGTAAGTCACAATGGCGGCTATTTCTTCATCGCTTAGCTGTGCAGCAAAAGCCTGCATCGCAGTGCCCGGCTTGCCATACATAACAATGTTGATGTGATCTTCTACCGGGCCTTTGGCCATAGCGCTACCAGCAATCGCTGGGAACACACCTGGAATGCCTTTGCCTTCAGCACCGTGACAAGCAACACAGGTGGCCGATACTTTCTCACCAGTGGCCATTAAATCTTCCATGGTGTAAGTGACCGAAGACGTCGCTTCTGTCTCAGGCTCAGTTTCAGCCGCATTTGCGGCCGGCACCAACTTTTCAATCAAAGCGGTTTCGTTGGTCTCTACCGGAGGCTCAGTTTCAGTGGCTAAGTTCTCAACATTCTCAAAACTACCACCAGCTGCAACCCATTGTTCGAATTGTTCGCCAGTAACGACCTCAACCACAATTGGCATAAAGGCGTGATCTTTACCGCAAAGCTCAGCACACTGGCCGCGATAAATGCCTTCTTTACCCTCATCAACATTGAACCATAGTTCGTTGATATAACCCGGAATAGCGTCTTTCTTAGTGCCAAAAGCAGGAATCCACCATGCGTGGATCACGTCGTTCGCTGTGATCAAAGCGCGTACTTTGCGGCCTGACGGAACCACCAAATGCTTATCTACTTCCAGCAGGTAATTCTCACCCTGAGGTACCGCCCGCTCAGTATCAAATTGATCGATTTGCTCACGCGGCGTTGCCAGCGTTGAATAGAAGTCGATGCCGCTGTCTAAATATTCGTAACCCCACTTCCATTGGTAACCGGTAATCTTAATCGTAAGATCAGATTTCGTGGTGTCTTCCATCTTTATGAGCACTTGCGTAGCAGGAATTGCCATCGCCACCAAGATAATGAAAGGAATAATCGTCCAAACCACTTCTACTTTGGTGCTGTGACTAAATTGAGCAGGTTCGTAATTTTTACTCTTACGGTGTTTGAAAATAGAGTAAAACATCACACCGAACACCAACACGAAGATCGCGACGCAAATCCAGAAGATGAGCATGTGCAAGCTAAAGATATCGCGCGCAGTTTGCGTGACAGGATCTTGGAAATTCAATCGATACTCAGCAAATGCGGCTGCACTAAACAGCAAACCACCAAAAACCGTTAGAAATTTAACTATCTTATTGAATTTTAAAGGTAAATTAGTCATAGAATTAAAAGCTGCCCGGCTTAACACCTTAATCTGGCACCCCAGTTTTGAATAAGTTTTCTGCCCTGTTCCCGAATAAGGATACGCGACAAGAGTTTACCACTCAAAAATACCTCTCCTTCACCCCTGTCAACACCATTGTCAAGCGTAAAAAAGTTTTTTGTTTCTGAGCGTAAAAGGCCCCAGCATGGGGCGCGGAGAAGGTAGCACAGACACTGGCAATGCATCAACAAAATCGGCGTTGTTATGGGTAATAAATCGCTCTTTTCAGGCAGCTTAGCAGCGCTTCTATGCATAATAGATTAAAGACAGTTCAATTGATAAAAAAATAGCGCTCGAATACTATATGAAGCGACTCGCTCAGGACGAGCGAATACATCAAGGAGGAATGGATATGGCGCCATCACCGGCAGCAGATAGAAGACACACCAAAGATACTGATATAGAGTCTCGTAATGCAAACGAGAGATCCATTATCGGCCACACTACCGACCGAAAAATAGCGACCAAACTACGTAGAGTTCGCCGCCAAATAGCAGATTGGTTGACGCCTCAGCGCTGCGACGTTTGCCAACAGGTTCACTCTGAAACCTTAGTCTGCAACGATTGCTACCCGAGCCTACCGTTTCAAGCGGGATGCTGTGATCGCTGCGGACAAAGCTATGCCGCAACTGAAACATATTGCGGCCGTTGCATAGAAAGTCCACCGTATTTTGACCGTTGTTTTAGTGCTTTTCGCTACGAATCTCCAATCAGCGATCAAATTCAACATCTTAAATATGGAGATTGCCCATCGCTCGCGCGCAAGCTCGCACAGTTGATGGTGCGCGAGCTGGTGGCCAACAATATTACCAAGCCGCAGCTGCTAGTGCCTGTGCCGATGCACCATCAGCGTCTTCATACGCGCGGTTTTAACCAAGCGGCTCTGCTCTGCCGACACCTTGCAAATGAACTAAAGATCGAGCATCAACTCGGCCTCGTTCGCAAAACCCGCTCCACTGCTCCCCAGGTCGACTTGACATTAATGCAACGCAAATCCAACTTGCGCGGCGCTTTTACGGTCACGCGCCCAACAGTTAATAGCGATATAGCGATTATTGACGATGTGCTGACCACTGGTTCAACCGCGAATGAAATCGCTAAGCTCCTAAAGCGCAATGGCGCAAACGATGTGCAAGTGTGGACCCTGGCACATACGCTGTAGGAGAAAATTAACAGCGAAATCAAATTTTTACGGCACAATCGTACAGACTGTGTTAACTTTGATACATGAATGAAACAAGATGCTTAACAAGCTGTCTTGTTGCTGCAACAGGGTATTTGTCGGCCGGACGCAGACAAATCACCTTGGGATTCGAAATTATTAGGGTTGGAAGTAGTGGGTTGGAAGAACGGGGGTAATAAACGAGTCACAAAAAGGTAGTTAAACAATGAATACAAGGCATTCCGATTTAATTGCGATCGCAAATGCAGACCTAGCGGATAAGCTAACCCGCGGAAAAACTAAAACCGGCTTACTCAAGAACAACAAGAAAGTCGACACCAACAGCGCCAACGTTTCATTTATAGACGATGGAGCAGACGCAACTGCATCGAAATCCAGCGATGATCACGTTCGCTCATTCCAGCACGATGTTTGGAAGGCGGTATATACCCTAAACGTATTTCGCTACGCGCTTGGCTTGGCGCTGCTCATATTCGTAACAGCCAGCGCGGTTGACAGCGATTGGCAAATCTTCCGTAACGTGCAACACCCCAAGTTGTTCTTTTTTGCCTCCTTATTGCTGCTGGGCTCAGCCATTCTATTTAGCTATATAAGTAAGAACAGAGAACTTGAATTTAATGTGCTCATCACGGCCCAGTTCTCTTTAGATGTAATTCTGGCCGGAATCCTCACCCACTCTACCGGCAGTGTCGACAGTAATTTTGTTATTTTGTACATGATCGTTGTCGCTACGGGGAGTGTCGTACTGCCCCGAAAGCACGCATTAGCCTTAGCCTCCGGCGCAATCATCGTGCTGTTTTCGGAACATATATTCAGCGTTATTACTGATCATGTGTCCATCAAACCGCATTATTCTTTGTTAGGTATCTACGGCGTAGTTTTACTGGCTTCAAGCCTACTAATTGCGTATCTGGCCGAGCGAATTCGCCTAGCCGAGCTCAAAAACTACGTCCCCGGCAACGAGAGTATTGAAGAGTTCTTAGTTCGAGAAGAAACCAATGCGCTTAAATCCGCTCTCGAGAGCACCGGTGGCAACAAAACTGAAGCGGCAAAACTGCTGGGAATGTCATTTAGATCGTTTCGCTATAAATTGACCAAGTACGACATCCAGTGACAATATTTGTCACGCCTTTTTTTGCTTAATTTTTAAGCAGTTTAAAGATATTTTACCACTTAATATCAATGACTTACCTATGTCACGTTTTTTAACAATTAAAAGCGAAAAAAATCTGTAATTCCCGCTCTCGTTTGCTATAAATCACACCGTCCCCAGCGGAAGCAAAGCGCTGACAACACCGAACATAAGGTGTCTTGGGGGGAGAGAAGCTCTCAACAAGCAGTAACAAGATGAGTAGCGGATCACTAATTTAAACTGTACCTGTTAGGAAACTACTGATGAAAACTATTCAAAAACACCAAAAAGGTTTTACCCTTATCGAACTGATGATCGTTGTTGCGATTATCGGCATATTGGCTGCTGTTGCATTGCCTGCATACCAAGACTACACAGTACGTGCTCGTGTATCTGAAATGATTCTTGCTGCTTCTGCTTGCCGTACTACTATCACTGAGACTGTTCAAGCGACTAACGATTCAACTCTTCCAGGCGACAACCAATGGGGTTGTGAAGCTTCTGCCAGTGCCAACGGAGCTACGCGTTATGTTGCATCAATCGCAACTAGCGCCGCAGGCGTGATCACCGTAGTAGGTAACGATGCAAACCTGGGTGGCGATACATCTGCTACCGCCAACACAATCCAGTTAGTTCCATTTGTAGACGACGCTGGCTCTGTCCGTGCCATGTTGAACACTGATGTGCGCACGCAAGTATATGAGTGGGTCTGTGGGCCTGCGACGGGTTCAAACCCCATCCAAACACGTTACTTGCCTGGCTCATGCCGCGGCTAAGCTAAGCGCGCTATTTAGTTCTAAGAAAAGGCCTCGTCTTGTACGAGGCCTTTTTTTTAGCGCTTGATTTCTCTATAAATGCACCATTAAAAAATGAAGTAGCCTTACGACAGCGTTATTTGCTTCGTACCCGCTCGACCTAGTCTTTGCAAATCGCTTCAACAATTTTTAAACGAGCCTCAAAAATGCCGCCAATAAGACCCGAGCAACTCGGAGTTGCGCTTTTTTCTTCCTTTATGCTCGCGGGCGCATATTTTGGCTCTCTAAATCCCTATTCTTTAGGCCTGACCAGCAGCGTCGCTGTTTCGACCATCGTATTTATACTCGCGTCCATCATCGCGAGAATATTTAGTAAACATCGTTTTCTTAAGATTCTCGCGCTCTCTAGCCTGATAGTCTTCTGTTGCTTGGTCACCATTTCCAACTGGTTTTACTACGAGTATTTCGGAGTATGGCTTAGTCGTGACATCTTATTTATGGGCTCCGATGTGGCCGCTGGGCTTGATGCCTTAGACCCTTCTAAGCACCTAACAGCGTCAATAATGCTAGTGGGCATCAGCATCGTATCAATCTCGCTCATTGCAGTAAGTCGCGCTCCTTTGGCTCCGATACGCAATACCACTTTCATTTTCGCTACCTTTTTAGCCGTGTCGACACTGGTAGCTGCTGAACTAAGTTTGGCGACATACCGAGAGCGCGGAGGTACATGGTTACTACCCAGTAATTTACACCCTGTACACGCTTTTTTTCATAGCTCCGCAAGCCAACAAGAATTTGATGAAGAAGAACTTGCCGCAATTCAACAATTTGGGAGTAGAAACACCCCAGCGTCTGACGCTACTCTGAGAGACCAATTTGCTTCTGGGAAAAACACAAAGCACAACGTAATCATGCTAGCCCTCGAATCCTTTCGTGCGGATATGACCGGTGTTTACGGAGGCAGAAATTTCACACCTAATTTTGATGAAATCTCTACCCATGGGTTATTGGCGCGTCAGCACTTTAGCAATACGACCCATACTGTGAGCGCGGAAATTAATATGTGGTGTGGCTTATACGATTCTCGCGGAGAGAGGAAACTCGCCTACATTGCAGATTCCAAAAAATTATCTGCGTGTTTACCCAAGGTATTGAGTGATCTGGGCTATAAGACAAAGTACTTCCACGGTAATTCGGGCAAATTTTACAATAGAGAGAAACTGCTACCCAAACTGGGTTTCGAACACGCCTATTACTATAAAGATGAGCACGCAAATGTCCCGACTGGTGATAAGGTCGGTTGGGGGGTGAGCGATGTCATTATGTTCCAACACCTCTTCGACCAAGCCTCATCCACAGATCGAAAGAGGCCTTTTTTCTATCACTTCACGTCAATCAGCAATCATTTTCCGTTCACTTGGGATGTTCCTGACTCAGATTTCTCAGTACCTTTCTCGCGTAGCGATGGTGAAAACAGTTTGATGCAGAATTACCAAAACATGATCGCGTATACCGATTTTGCATTGGGAAAGTTCTGGGAGAGTTTCATAAACTCTAGTCTGGCTGAGAATACAATCCTCGTAATCACGAGCGACCACGGCATTTGGCGCTTTGAAGACGATACGGCACCGTTAATTGAGCGCAATGAAAAGTTTTTCCGCGCACCGCTGTTTATTTATCATCCCCAAGGTGCATTGAACGCGGAGTACAACGACGTCTCCAGTCACATTGATATCCCTGAGACAATCCTCTCATTGCTAGGAGTCCCTGCACCTGTATCTATGATCGGAAGAGACTTAACGCGAAAATATACTTCTGAGAATCGAGTAATCGCAGACAGAAATTTAGACACAGTGTATCGGTCGAGAAGCTTTGCCTGTATAGCCGGGAACGATGAATGCGAGATGCAGCAATTAGAGTGCGCGGCGCCTTCAGGGGATTTATTGCATCTCTCAGAAATTGCGAACCAAAAATTATGCTACAAGCTGACTGGTGATATCTTGTTAGGAGGCAGCTGGACCAGCGATGAAAGCCGACTTAATGAGTATAATGTTGCCAGATCTTATCGTGCTTATCACGACAGCCTAGATGATCGTTGAAAACTTTTGTCTAAGTAGTAGAAGTATTAGGCGCATTTAATAAACAATACTAAAAAAGGAGCAATAACCAAAATGTCTAAAGTTTACGTCGGCATGAGCGCAGATCTGATCCATCCTGGCCACATCAATATACTCAAGGAGGCAGCTGAACTTGGTGATGTTATGGTCGGAATTCTCACCGACGAAGCAATCGCGAGCTACAAGAGACTGCCGTTTTTATCTTACGAACAAAGAAAAAGTGTGGTTGAAAACATAAAAGGAGTTGTTGAGGTCGTACCTCAGACTACGCTCGATTACCGCCCAAACTTGAGAAAATACAGACCGTCTATCGTTGTGCATGGTGACGATTGGAAAACCGGCATTCAATCAGAAACACGCCAACAGGTCATTGATACCCTCAGCGAGTGGCAAGGTAAATTAGTGGAAATCGAATACACCAAAGGCATTTCTTCATCTCAGCTAAATAGACAAATTAAGGAAATTGGAACCACGCCCGACATTAGATTGAAAAGGCTAAGACGACTGATTACAGCGAAAAAGCTGGTAAGAGTTCTAGAAGCCCATTCCCCACTCACGGGATTGATCATCGAAAATACATCCGTAGAGAAAAATGGCGTCGCACACGAATTCGATGCAATGTGGTCAAGTAGCTTGACGGATTCTACGCTGAAGGGAAAACCAGACATTGAAGCCTTAGACGTGAGCGCCAGAGTCCAGAACATCAATGATATTTTTGAAGTTACGACCAAGCCCCTTATCTACGATGCTGACACAGGTGGCATTCCCGAACATTTTGCCTTCACAGTAAGAAGCCTAGAACGCGTCGGAGTATCCGCAGCAATTATTGAAGATAAGACGGGTTTAAAAAAGAATTCCCTCCTGGGAAATGATGTTGAACAGCAACAATCAAGCATTGAAGATTTTTGCGAAAAAATACAAGTCGGCAAAAATGCTCAAATAACGTCCGACTTTATGATTATCGCCAGAATCGAGAGCTTAATCCTCGAAGCCGGTATCGAAGACGCTGTGCATCGTGCCAATGCATACATTGAGGCTGGTGCAGATGGCATCATGATTCATAGCAGACAAAAAACACCGACTGAAATCTTTGAATTTTGTGAGCAATATAAAAAGTTAGGCCGAACCGTACCGCTGGTTGCTGTTCCGAGCAGCTACAACCAAACCTATGAGAAAGAGATGATCGATGCCGGCATCAACATTGTTATCTATGCTAACCATATGTTGAGATCAGCGTACCCAGCGATGAGAGACGTTGCACAATCTATTCTCGAAAATGGACGGTCTTATGAAACCTCAGATAAATGTATAAGCATAAAAGAAATACTAAATTTAATCCCGGGTACTAATTAGTGATTTCCCCTAAGACATTCCATCAGGAACTTTATCGAAATAAAGTCAGATTTTTTTCTGGGGTTCCCGATTCACTTCTAAAGCCGTTTTGTGCCTATATAGAAGATGTCGGAGGCCCAAGCGACCACGTCATCGCCGCCAACGAGGGTGCTGCTATCTCTCTCGCAATAGGACATCACATTGCTACTGGAGCACTGGGATTGGTTTATATGCAAAACTCTGGCCTTGGTAATGCAATCAACCCTCTAGTTTCATTAGCTGATCCAGAGATATACGGCATCCCAATGATTCTTATGATCGGCTGGCGAGGTGAACCCGGGATACAGGATGAACCTCAACATATCAAGCAAGGGGCGATAACGGAAAACCTACTCCACACCCTTGGCATTGACTACTTGATTGTCGATCACAGCACTCAAGCAATTGCAGATGTGATTGAGCAAGCTGTTACTGCTGCAAAGGCAAACAGTCGTCCGTTTGCATTGCTGATAAGAAAAGGCACTTTTTCAGGCTACTCGCCGGAGCACAAGAACGTTCCTAAATTTGGTTGGCGACGCGAAGAAGCTATCCAGGCAATCATGACTCAGCTAAACGATGACGATATTGTTATTTCAACAACAGGCAAGGCTTCAAGGGAACTATATGAACTTAGAAAAGGTGCAGGGCACGACATCAGTAGAGATTTTCTAACTGTCGGTGGTATGGGTCATGCCTCGCAAATTGCATTTGGGATCGCATCACAGCATCACGATCTCAGAGTAATTTGCTTAGACGGCGATGGAGCAGCGCTTATGCATCTCGGCTCTTGGACCATACAAGGTTCGTCATCATTGTCGAATTACTACCATATAATTCTAAACAATGGCGCACACGATTCTGTCGGAGGACAGCCTACAGTTGCTCATCAAATCAGTTTCACCAAGATAGCATCTCACTGTGGTTACAAGACTGCTAACACAATCGATTCGCCAGACAATGCTGCGAATTCACTCAACGAGTTCTTCTCTCTAAAAGGCCCTGCATTGCTCGAATGCAAAATTGATCGAGGAAGTCGCTCGGAC
>CALJJR010000044.1 GCA_937973905.1 uncultured Arenicella sp.
TGCAGTACTTGGTTTAGATGATGAGCAAGTTAAAGCCGTGTGTGAACAGGCTGCTGGCGATGACGTTCTTCAAGCCGTCAATTTCAACGCGCCCGGCCAGGTTGTGATCGCTGGCTCAGCGAGCGCTATCGAGCGCGGAATCGAACAAATGAAGGCCGCCGGCGCCAAACGTGCTTTGCCACTGCCGGTGAGCATTCCGGCACACAGTAAATTGATGAGTCCTGCGTCAGAAAAGTTAGCTGCTCGCATTCAAGAAGTGACCCTGTCGATGCCAGAAATACCGGTCGTGCACAACTGCAACGTGCAAGTGGCACAGAGCACTGATGAGATAGCGGCAAACTTGGTCACGCAGCTTGACTCACCCGTGCGTTGGGTTGAGTGTGTTGAGGCAATGCATAGACAAGGTGTCGATACGTTTATAGAGAGCGGCCCTGGTCGGGTGCTCGGCGGCATGATCAAGCGTATTGTCAGTGGTGTGAGTATTGGCTGTCTGGAAAAGCCAGCTGCTTATGCTGATTTAATCAATAACTAATAAAATCAATCGGTAAGCGAGGTTTTTATGTTTGATTTAGCGAATAAAGTTTGTCTAGTAACAGGTGCAACCCGCGGTATCGGACAAGCTATTGCACATCAACTCGGTCAACAGGGAGCAACGGTGGTCGGGACTGCCACTTCTCAGGCAGGCGCCGATAGCATTGATGCTGCTCTGAAATCGGCAGGCATAAGCGGCGCGGGTAAGGTGCTGAATGTGACTGACGCGCAAGCGGTCGATGATCTGTTGAAGGAAATTGCGGATGAATTCGGTGCTGTAGTCGTCCTGGTTAATAACGCCGGTATTACACGTGACAACCTGATGTTACGCATGAAAGAAGATGAGTGGGACGACATCATGTCGACTAACCTTAAATCAGTCTATCGCCTATCAAAGGGTGTGCTACGCGGCATGATGAAAGCTCGCCATGGGCGCATCATCAATATTACTTCGGTGGTTGGAGTGTCTGGTAACGCCGGCCAAGCTAACTATGCTGCGGCAAAAGCAGGTGTGATTGGGTTTAGTAAGTCGCTCGCGCAAGAAGTAGCCTCGCGAGGCATTACCGTGAATTCGGTGGCGCCTGGCTTCATTAACACCGACATGACCAAGGCGCTTACTGAGGACCAAGTTGCAAAAATGACGGCCACCATCCCGGCGGCGCGCTTAGGTGAACCTGACGATATTGCGGCGACTGTGGTTTTTCTGGCCAGTGATGAGAGTAGCTATTTAACCGGCACAACTTTGCACGTGAATGGCGGGATGTATATGAGTTAAGCGCACGGTAGATTTGAGCCTGAATAGGGGACAATAATCGCCTTATTATCCGGCCATGTTTCTTTGCAAATATGTGGCATTTTTATATAATGCGCCCGCACGATAGCCGCCATTCGTGAAAGTTATGTAAATTGCGAGAAGGCTTTAAATATTAACAATAGACCTTATAAGTGAGTTGTTTCAAAGACTTAGATGGGTCAGAAAACAGATCGATTTAGATCTACAGAAGTAAGAGAAGATAAGTTACGCAGGGGTTCAAAACGTAGTAGAGCTGAAGTGAGTCATTAATCGGCAGGTTTTGTCGATAAGGTGCTGGCTTCCGATCTTTAGTACTCCCATCCCTGATTAATAGATCACACTGAATTTAGCCTGTTTTGTTGCGCAATGATGGACCATTATTGTTGAACGACGAGACGGCATAAGCTCCCCCTACATTGAGGTAATTTAAATGAGCAGCATTGAAGAACGCGTAAAGAAAATTGTTATCGAGCAACTCGGTGTTAACGAAGACCAAGTGGTAAATAGTGCCTCTTTCGTTGATGACCTGGGTGCAGACTCTCTAGACACAGTAGAGCTAGTAATGGCTCTGGAAGAAGAGTTCGAAACCGAAATTCCCGATGAGGAAGCTGAGAACATCACCACCGTTCAACAAGCGATTGACTATGTGGTTAAAGCCAGCGACTAAGCAGCTCTAACGCAAACACAAAAAAAGCCGCCAAAATAACTGGCGGCTTTTTTTTGGCCAAGGATGGCCTTATATCGCGAAGGCCAAGGAAGGCCGAGAGCGATGCTTGGCCGAAGACTACTGCAGTATCGCGAAGGCCAAGGAAGGCCGAGAGCGATGCTTGGCGAGAAAACAACTCCGTGAAGCTAAGATCTAGAGCGATGTTAGCCCCGAGAGCCGTCAACCTCTAATTAGTCGGTCGCAGATCAAGCATTGGCATGGTGCCTTCGCCGCCCATGTATCTTGGCAGTATTCCGTTCCATGCTTCAATTTGCTTAAGTTGGATGTAGGCAGGGCTTTGCTGCGCCGCTTGGTTGATTTGCTTTATCTTGTACGCTTCTGCATCAGCGAGTAAACGTATACGTTGCTCTCCCAGTTTGGCGGCTTCAAATTCGGCATTGGCAGTAGCGATTTTCTGTTCTTGCTCGGTGGAAAAACGTTTCAGCTCGGCTTTTTGCTTTTCAGCTTCCTGTTCCCGACGTTTCTTATCCTCGACAGCCTGAGCGATAAAAGGAGGCAGAACCACATTGTGAATTAGAATGCCCCTTTATTTAATTTATTATTATCAATAAGTTACAGAACTTATTTGACGTCTAATACGGGGCGTATTTCTAAATTATCAATTTGGCATCGATGGCAAATTCATGGTTTTAGGGTTTACGAAAGTGCCACTAAATAGTGAGACTTAGCGACGTCGGTCTACGCGAATGCTGGTGTCTTCGCCTTCTATTTGCATGACGTATCCAAAGGTGTCTTCAGTCATACTAACGTAGAAATCGCAATCCTTGTGTCGACGGCGTCGGCGATCAACCTGCTTCCATACCTGGCCGTTTTCAAAGATGTAAAACCAGCGGCGGTCGGCAGACTTCTTACAGGCGGTGACATGACCGCGATAGCTCTTTTGTTGTTTGCCTGCAGCCTCCGAAAAAGCACCGCCGCCGATTGATTCAGGCAATTGCTCAGGTGTTGTCGGGGCTTTTTGTGCAGGTTCTGAAGCAGCAGCTTGATCCGTGACCGTCTCTTGAGTGGGTTCGGGCTTTGACGCAACGGCTGGCTGCACGCCACTTAAGGCGTCGTAGCAGCTTAACCTCGAGATGTTGTCGGTGAGTGCTGCGCATTGATTAATTTTGGCTGCAAGATCCGAATCGTCTCCATAGCTTACATGGCAGAGCGAGAATGCCACGGTGACAGCGGCAAACTTTGTGAGTATATGCATTGTGAATTCTCTAGCGGTGACAATGGTTAAGATGGTACCAAAGTCTGCGTATTTCCAAAAATGCATTCAAGAACCTTAAAATTGATGAAGGTTTAGAAGCGATTGGCTGGTAAAATTGCCCCTTCGCGAATAATTCGCCAAGTTAGCCGTACGCATTTCGCATTACAAATGACAGTGATGACTGATCCACAACAACTGAAATCCCTAATCTCTGAAAGTCGCTGGTTCGCCGAGTTGCCCGTCGAGGCAATCGACCGGCTGGCGAATAGTGCTCGCATCAAACAATATCAAGACGGTGAGTTTGTTTACTTGGTGGGCGACACTTTAGAGAACCTGTTTTGCATTGTAGAAGGCAAAATTCGAATTTCACTCATCAGTGTTGAAGGTCAAAAGTTTTTGCTTACTGATCTGGAAAAGGGTCAATGGTTTGGCGAAGGTGCGATTGCTCAACAGAATACGCGAGTTCAAGAAGCGCGCGCGGAAGAGGATTCGACCATACTGCAGATACCACGAAAACTATTAATCGCCGTGGCCGATGATTATCCGGTGCTCTACAAAAACCTGTTGTTTAGCCATTTTTATCGCACTCAGGCGGTTTATGAGTTGTTGGCAGGAATGGTGTTTTATCCACTCAAATCGCGCTTAGCCGCGCGATTGCTTAACCTCGCTGACAAACATGGCCGTGAGACCGGAGATGGAATTCGTCTCGAGGTGAAAATGAGTCAACTTGAGTTTGCCCAAATGACGATGGGGTCACGACAGAGGGTTAATAAAGTGTTGCGCGACTGGGTGCAACGCGGAATTCTGCACAAGCAAAAGGATTTCTATGTCATCGCCGACCTTGAACGTTTAGAAGCGGAGGTTGAGGCACAGTAATTGCCTAATCTTGGGCTCTTACCTGCTGAAGGCTCTTGCCTCGCTGAAGGCTCTTACCTCGCTGAAGGCTCTTACCTCGCTGAAGGCTCTTACCTCGCTGAAGGCTCTTGCCTCGCTGAAGGCTCTGATCTTTAATGCCTAACTTCTGATAAATCACCGGCTTGTAATATCGCCATTAACGTTTTCACCCGATTGGGCAGGGAATCAGCTTCTAAGAGAATTTGTTTGCTGACGTTGTCCAATGGCAGAAAACTCACCAAGCTATTGACTAAATCTTCCAGCTCTAGCTTGTCGATAATGTCTAACTCAAATTCGATTTGCGCGTCTTGCATATAATTCCTTAGTGCGCCTTTGAACGCCATGGTTTGTTCAGGTGGGGGCATCTCCGACGTGCTCATGTCTTGTTCAAATGGTGCCCAATTGGCTTGCACTAGGCGATACGCTTGTAAATTATCCAGCTCCGATGTGATTTCAAACCGGCATATTCCGCTGAGTAAAATCTCCATTCTGCCGTCGCTAGTCTCTTCATAGCGAGTGATGCGGCCAGCGCAACCAATGCTGCAAAGCTCGGGTGGATTAGCCTCACTCGCCGGTTGAATCATGCCAATTAGGCGGCTGTTCGATAAAGAGTCGTCCACCATTTTAAGGTAGCGGGGTTCAAAAATGTTCAGAGGGAGGTGCCCGCGAGGAAGTAACACCGCACCGCTCAGAGGAAAGACCGGCAGTGTGGCCGGAAGTTCATCAAAGCTCGGCGAAAATGGAGTCAGTTTTTTCATGGTTTGAGATTACCTTCTTGGTGCGATGATTTCGTGATCGTTGGCGTAGCTGCTTAGATCTTGAGTAGTGTGGTAAGCATAAATTGGTGACCCCAAATAAATCGCGGGCAACATACATAATTCGATACTGGATCAGGGTAGAATATGGCTTGAGAACTGTTGTTAGCTTACTCCCCAATAGCAATGACCAAGCCTAACTAAATCATGGATTTTCTGCATAATTATTACCGCCAAAGTGAGGACGGAAAGATCTCCGTGAGCGCCAAACAAGGCAGTGGATTTGCCAAACAGATCGCTGATGATTTTAATCCCATTCACCATTCTGATTCGCGTCGATTTTGTGTGCCTGGTGATTTGTTGTTTTCAATTGCGGTAGAGCGCTATGGCTTGCGGGCCAATATGAGTTTTAGGTTCCTCGATTTATTGAGTGCGGATGTAGACGTAAAGTATCCGCCGCAAGAACCTGATCGCAGTTTCGATTTGCAGCTTATGAACGCGGCTGGCAAAGCAACGTTGGGAATCCAGTACAGCGGTGAAGCCGACCACAATGAGCAACGTCAAGCGTCTCTGGTGCGCAATTACGTCGCATTCTCTGGGCACAATTTTCCCGATATTCTGGTGCCTTTGATGCGGGATAAGAACGTTATGTTCAACCCGAAACGCCCTTTAGTGATCTACGAAAGCATGCATTTGAGCTTCGAGCATTTCGACTTTTCTGAACTGCAGGTAGAGTTGGCTGAAACAAGCTTAGAGGTTAATGGCAAGCGTGGGGATGCGCGATTGAACTTTAACTTGCGTGCAGATCAAGCGATGGTTGGTAAAGGATATAAGACGCTCATACTGAGCGGTCTGCGTGATTATCAAGAGGATGCGATAGCAAGCATGTGTGCGGAGTACGCTGCAAGCAAGATAGATTACACCCTATAACCAGAGGATTAGAGTGGCAAAATATTTCTGCATTGTCGCCAGAATTAACTCATCGCTTGGAACTAGACGACACAATTAACTTTCAATAAATAGGCATTAACAAATCATGAATTTAAAAGACAAAGTTTCAATTATTACCGGTGGCGCTTCGGGCCTTGGAGAGGCAACAGTTAGACGCTTTGCTGAGCAAGGGGCGAAAATAGCGATATTTGACTTAAATGATGAGCGCGGTAGCGCCATAGCCAATGAGCTGGGCGATGACGTCATCTACTTTAACGTCGATGTCACCAGTGAAGAAAGTGTTGAAGCCGCAGTGGTCGGTACGTTGGAGAAATTCGGTGCCATTCACATCAACTGCAATTATGCAGGGGTTGGGCACGGTGAGAAAACTGTCGGCAAAGAACATGTGCCGCATGCGCTAGACAGTTACAAACGCATCATCGATATCAATCTAGTCGGTACCTTTAACGTGCTGCGGCTGTGTGCGGCTCAAATGTCGAAGCAAGAGCCTCTTAATGAAGACGGTTGTAGAGGCATTGTTATTAATACGGCGTCCGTTGCAGGGCAAGAAGGCCAAATTGGTCAAGCTGCGTATTCTGCGACCAAGGGTGCAATTATTGGTAGCACAATTTGCTTGGCTCGTGATCTCGCTCAATATGGCGTGAGAGTAAATACCATTGTGCCGGGCTTAATACATACTCCTTTATTCGATGCGCTACCAGAAAACGTGTATCAATCACTGGAAAACAGCGTGCTTTATCCTCAACGGCTGGGCAAGCCAGATGAGATCGCGAAGTTGGCCCAGTATTTTGTCGAAAACGATTACATGAACGGAGAATGCGTGCGTATGGATGGTGGCATTCGAATGCAAGCCAGATAATCGAATTGAGTTAGCTCAGCAATGTGTGGGCGATATCATCACCATTTGAGCAAGATGCATGGTTGGGCCGATGCCTTAAGGGATTGGCCCACCGATCTTGCCGATGGTGACGTGTTCCCACGTTCTCAGGTGGCGGCTTTCCGCCAAGAGCGTTGTGAATCCATGCGCTGGGGCCTGATCAATCACCAAGCCAAGGAATTTGCGAATAAGGCTTCGACCCACAATGCTCGAATCGAAACCGTTGATCAGTTGTGGACGTTTCGTGACGCCTGGCGCAAGCGACAGCGATGCCTGATTCCGATGGCAGGCTACTACGAATTTGTTGGCGAAAAAGGGCGTAAACGCAAGTTTTACATTACCGATAAAGACACCGATGGATTGGTGGTGGCTGGGCTTTGGGAAGCTTGGCAAGACGGGCAATTGTCTTGCACGATGATTACTCGTTCTGCCGATAAAGAGCTAAGCCAAGTTCATCATCGTATGTTGGTGTATTTGACACCAGAGACCGCCGAGGGTTGGATGAACGGCGAGATAAGCAAAGACGAGCTAGAGCAGCTGGAAAAGCCTAACGTGATATTCTATCCCGCAGACCAGTAATCCATCCCGCTGAGGTTGATATGAGCTTTTACGAGAACCACGTCTTACCGCATGTTATTAATTGCGCTTGTGGGATGCCTGCAATTGAGAAACAACGCTCCAAGGTCGTACCCCAAGCCTATGGCAAGGTGTTGGAAATTGGCATGGGTTCGGGTCTAAATCTGAAGCACTATGACGCAGCTAAAGTTGATATGGTGTGGGGTTTGGAGCCATCGGCGGGGATGCGTCGTCGTGCGCAGAAAAATTTGGCCAATTCTGACGTTGCCGTGCAGTGGTTAGATTTGCCGGGTGAATCTGTTCCTTTAGATGACGATAGTGCCGATACCGTGGTACTTACCTACACGCTTTGCACGATTGCTGATTATCAAACAGCGCTGGCGGAAATGCGGCGAGTGCTCAAACCCGATGGTGTGTTGCTGTTTTCCGAACACGGCGAATCACCAGATGAAAATGTGCAGCGGTGGCAACGGCGCGTGAACCCTATATGGAGCAAGCTGGCCGGTGGCTGCAATCTCAATCGACAGATACCGCAGCTGCTTGAGGATGCCAAGTTTAAGATTGAAGATTTACAGCAGCATTATGTTAAAGGGCCCAAGGTGGCCACGTATCAATACTACGGTCACGCGACTCAGTAGTTCACGTGACTAAGTAATTAAGGCTAATATTTTTGCAACCCACAGACGGGGACGCGCATCTTATATAACATTCACTAGCCAATAAGTGGTCAGCCCACCACACAGAGACTGTGCAATCGACCCAGTTCTTCATTCGTAATCCAGCCATTACAGCTGTTGCTATCAGCCTCCTGGTTCTTCTCGGTATTGTTTCCGTACAGCAACTGCCTGTTCAGCTTTTTCCGGTTATTGATCGACCGGTGCTATCGGTGCAAGTGTTTTGGCGCGCGGCGAGCCCACGTGAAATAGAAAGCGAGATCGTCGAGCCGATCGAGCGGGAGTTGCGTGGCATCAATGGCATGACGCGCTTGCAGTCGTGGTCCAATAACAGCAATGCTTGGATCAATATGCAGTATGCGCTCGGCACCGACATGGACCAAACCTTTACCGAAGTATCGAGTCGGTTGCAACGCGTTCGTGGGCTCCCAGCCGACGCAGAACGACCACAAATTCGGCGCGATGGAGGTGGTGGTTCAGGTGAATCCTTGATCTTCTTGTTTCTACAGCATGCTCCAGATTCAATTATCCCCACCGCAGAATTAAAGGACTTTACGGAAAAAAATATCGCACCTGAATTCGAAAATATTGATGGCGTCGGTGGCGTTGAGGTCCAACAAGAAGGCGGTGAGCGAATCGTCAATGTGCAGTTTGATCCTTTTCAAACGGCGCAGCTTGGCATTTCAATTGACACAATTGCATCAAATATAAATCGCTCAAGCGATGTCAGTGGTGGACGAGTAGAAGTAGGGCGGCGAGACTTTACGCTTCGCTTTGAAGGGCGCTATGCGGCCGATCAACTGGAAGAATCAATCTTGGCTTGGCGTGATGGCGCGCCTGTCAGATTGGGTGATATTGCCACCGTGACCGTGGGGCCAGATAAATTAACTGGTGCGACTTACCAAAATGGCAAAGAAGCCATCGGCATGAGGGTATTCCGGCAACCCGGGAGTAACACGCTGGCGGCAATCGAAGAGATTGTAAAAACTGCGAACCGGCTGAATGAAACCTTGCCTGGGCAGTATGGGATAAAAATCGAGAAGAGCTTTGATCCATCGGTGTTTATTAACCGAGCCGTATCTCTGTTAACTGAAAACATGGGTATTGGTATCTTGCTTGCGGTGGGATCTCTCTGGCTATTTGTCCGGCGGTTGCGTGCAACCTTGCTGATCGCAGCGGCCATCCCCATCAGTCTATTAGCAACCTTTACTGTGCTGAATCTGTTTGGCCGCAGCATCAATATTATCTCCTTAGCAGGTTTGGCTTTTGCTACGGGGATGGTGTTAGACGCGGCAATTGTGGTCTTAGAAAACTTTGTTCGTCAGGTAGATCGAGGGGTTGAAGCGGCTAGGGCCGCGGTCGAAGCAGTGCGCAGTGTGGGTGGAGCATTGCTCGCTTCTACGCTTACGACCATCGTCATCTTTGTGCCGATCGTGTTCTTTGAAGACGTTGAAGGGCAATTGTTCGCCGATCTTGCTCTAACTATCGCCATCGCCGTATTTTTCAGTTTTCTTGCAGCGCTCCTTATACTCCCAGCCGGCGCGGCTTATTTCTTACGTGAAGAGAACGCGGAGGGCTTGGCACAGCAGGCGCGCTGGGACCGTTGGGCGGACCGCCTCATGGAGTTGACCGGTAGTGCACAAAGGCGGCGTATCTGGATTCTTGGCCTGACCGTGGTGCCCGTGATTCTGGGTTGGCTGCTGTGGCCACAACTTAATTATTTGCCACCGGTAAAGCGTGATGCGGTCGATGCCTTTGTCTCGTTTCCTTCCGGAGCCAGCACCGACACTGTAAAAGAGGAGTTCGCCGAAGTGGTAGTCGCACGCTTGGCACCCTATATGTCTGGCGAAAAAGAGCCGGCGTTAAAAAACTATTACGTCATCACAGCGCCATGGGGAGGCAATATCGGCATTCGAGTTGCCGATCAATCGAGAGTGGACGAAATGGTTAAGATCACCAATGAGGAGATTTTAAGCGGGTTTCCCGATACACAAACCTTCGCACAACAAGGGTCCTTATTCGGGCGCTTTGGTGGTGCTGGATCAGTAAGTATCGATTTGCAATCGGCGGATTCCGTCGCTCTAGGTAATGCTGCCCTCGAGGTGGCTGATTTGGTGCGCGCCAAACTTGCTGGTGGCCGCGTGAATTTAAATCCAGATCCACAAATCGTCACCCCTGAGTTGCGCCTGATTCCTAATGACAGGCGGCTCGCCGAACTAGGCCTAACCCGACAAAGCTTGGCGAGAACGTTGCGAACATTTGGCGACGGTCTGTGGCTAGGAGAATTCTTCCATCAACAGTCACGGCTCGACATTATGTTGCGCGCAGAAGATTGGTCCATGCCGGAACAGCTGGAAACCATTCCGATCGTTACTCCCAGTGGCGCTGTCGTGCCGTTCGGCGATGTTGCCCGCATTGAAAGAGGTGTTGGGCCAAATCAAATTTATCGTCTTGGCGCCAATCGAACAATTTCCCTTGGTATTACTCCGCCGCCAAATCTTGCGCTGGGTGAAACAATGACGGTGCTGCGAAGCCTCGAAAACGAGATTCGCGCTATGTTGCCACCTGATGCCTCAATCGCCTATGGCGGAGATGCCGATGCCTTGAGTCGAGCCATCTCCAATTTAAGTGGAAACTTTATGCTGGCAGTGGTGCTTTTGTTTTTGGTGATGTCAGCCTTGTTTAAATCAACGCGAGATTCTTTGCTGGTGTTGATTTCATTGCCGATGGCTGCAGTGGGTGGGATCGTTGCTGTGCGTTTAGTGGATTTGGTAACGCCAACGCCGCTGGATTTACTTGGCATGATCGGCTTTATTATTTTGTTGGGGCTGGTTGTGAACAACGCCATTTTGTTGGTTGCGGAAACCCGACGCGCTGAAAGTACAACTGAGACCCGACAAGATGCTGTGCGCGAGGCGCTTAGGAATCGCCTGCGGCCAATTTTAATGTCGACTCTAACCTCTCTTATGGGGATGTTGCCTTTGGTAATAGCGCCGGGTGCGGGCAGTGCCATCTACAAGGGACTGGCGACTGTGATCGTTGGCGGCATGGCGGTTTCAACTTTGTTTACTCTCATCTTGCTGCCTTGCTTGTTGCAACTCGGTGAGCTACGAAGCCCAGACTTAAAGAGTCGTTTAGATCTAAATTGGAGTAAGGCTCAGTGACATCATCGGAGAAAACCATGCTGGAAGAGACAAACCTCGAACCCTCATCAGACCTTATGTCATCAGAACTGGATGCCGAAAACGATAGCTTTATTTTGGATGATGGAGTGATGAACGAAGATCAAACGGCGGCAAAACAACGGTTAATTATTGGTGCTGGTATCTTGTTGGTTTTGGCGGCTTTCCTCGCAGTAGCTTGGAATTGGTTTGGTGGCACCGATGATGCTGCTACAAATAGGTCCAACGGGCCTCCACCAGCTCCGGTGGCGATCGCAACAGCGGTCACGCTGACGATGAAACCATCGTCAACTTTGCCCGGATCCGTAGTTAGTTTGCGCGATTCAGTCGTCGCTTCAGAAACCTCTGGCAAAGTGCTGTCGGTTGCTCTGGTTGGCGACGTGGTTCAAGCCGGAGATAGCTTGGCTGAGATCGACCCTCAGAATGCTCTACAGTTGGTGGCGCAACGAAAGGCAGAACTAGAGCGGCTAGATAGTTTGTATCGCTATCACTCGAATTACTTTGCTCGAGTTGGAAAAGAATCAAACGATTTAGGGATTCCAGAGATAACCATCGCTGAGCTTAAATCGAATGTTGAGACGGCGAAGGCTGATGTCGCGAGGGCGAAAGCGTCGCTGGTCGCCGCTGAGAATGACTTAGCTAGAACTTCCATCAAAGCGCCCTTTGCTGGCCGAGTTGTCGGGCAGTCTATTCAGCCTGGCGAGTTCGCCCAAGTAGGTAGTCCAGTCGCAAGGTTGGTCGACACCCAAAACTTAGAGGTAAGCGCGAGGGTCCCTGCCGCGCTTGTGCAGCCACTCGCGGCCGGTACGATGCTTGAAATCGACGGAATGGGCCGCGTGATGCAAGCCCCGCTGCGGGCGCTTGTTCCGGTCGGAGACGCCATTAGCAGAACCATGGAGTTGCGCGTGACTTTGCAGGAATCGGGGCTTTTAGTCGGATCACCCGTTCGCGTATCTCTGCCCACGGCTGTACCGCGCGAAGTGGTAGCAGTGCCAAGAGACGCGGTAATCCTCAGGCCTAACCAACAATACGTTTTCGTGGTTGAAGACGGCACGGCATACCGGCGTGAGGTAACACTTGGTCACGGCGAAGCCGACATGATTGAAGTCGAGGGAAAAGTATCCGTCGGTGACACAATCATCATTCGAGGCGGCGAGCGTCTCCGAGATGGACAAAAGGTAACTTGGCAGAAAAGTGATGAGGCTGCTACGTCAGAGTCACCGTAGCCAGTTTCATCCAGCGTTGCGACATCGTGAGGGATCGATTAGCATCTGCGCCACGATGAGGAGATTAGGTCAGAACGCCGCTTGATGGCGAAGCTTGTAAGCTTCGTTGCCCGATTTCGACATGCGCCAGTTGTTGCTGGCGTGTTCTTGGCGACGACGGCGCTGTATTTTTATTGTGCCGCTGTTCTGCCATCCTTTTTCTCCAAGGACAATTATGCCAACCACCAAGCGATCGAGTACATAGCTGAGTACCGCAATTTACCTAAAGTGGAATATGCCCAAGAGGGCGTCTATTTTTCCAAACTGGGTACGACCAGGCTGCTACGTCCGCCGATAACATATCTTGTCTCTGCTGCTTGCTATGAATTAAGCGAGCCTTTCCTAAAGGACAAGAAATTGCGCTTGCGCTTAGGTTCGGTTTTACTTGGTGCGCTCACCGTCACCGTGGCGTTTATTGCCTTTTTAGAACTGCTTGGCAGTCTGTCTTTGGCGTTACTTGGTGCTGCATTGCTCGGTTTTTTGCCGCGTTTTGCAATAATCGCTAGCAGCAGCGGAGATGATGTTGGGGCGATATTTTCAGTCACCGTCCTTTTTTATGCTGCTGTATTAGTTGTGAAATCGGATCGACCTTCTCTGGCACTGGTGATTTCTGCGGTCGCGATTGGATTGATATTACAGTCGAAGTTCACGGCATGGATATCTCTTCCGAGTGCCATTTTGCTCATCGGTTTTGCAATTCGAAACAAGGGGCGTAACTATTGGGCATCAAGTTTACTCGCGATAGCCATGAGTTTTGTCGCAGGGCTATGGTGGCCAATTGCAAATATGCTGAATTATGGCTGGCATGACCCAACTGCGCTTTTGCACGCAGCTTCAATCCAAGTGCTAGTTACAGAGTCAGTTCCCAATATGCGAGGGTTTTGGTCGCAGGGGGTTGGTTTGATCGAACTTCTCAGCAACCATGAAGGTTTTATCTTTCAAACCGGCCTTTCTACGCTTGGTGGCTTGCCTTGGGTGCCAACCAAGGTAGACCCGCTAGTGGTTGTGCTGTACGGCACCATAGCCAGTGCTCTAATTTTGCTAATTGTCTGGAACTTCATGACCAAGAAAGGTGGCGAGAATACCCTTTTGAGTCTGCTCTTCCTGCCTGTTTGCTTATTACAGATCTGCGTTTACATTCATCACAATCTGCTAAGAGATGTGCAGGTGGATGGACGTTATTTGTTGCCGCTACTGGCACCCGTTATAGGGTTGTGGTTATCACACTTATTCACCTGCTTGAGGCGCGCCGGCAGCCAAGATGAAGGTACAAGTTTCCCGTTTTTGCTTCGAAGCCTAAGTTTTGTATTGATTTTACTGACGGGCTCTGCTTTTTATCAAAACTGGCAGGCTAACTGGTTACGGTTTATTGCCGTGTAAGCGAACCAGGGTCTCGTCGAGATTTTCGCGATAGTTAGTAAAATGTCAAAATTTGGCAATTGTTGTTTAACTGATTGTATGTTAAAAGAAATTCACAAAGTGTGTGTTAGTGGGTTGGCTGATAGACATGATGATTTCCAGTAGTGGGTTGGATGTGCTTAGGGTTCTGGAGTTGAGTAACGAGTGGTAACGCTCAAAACTAATAACAAGAGACTTAAAAAATGCGAACTTCTGCCCAACTTTTTCTAACCTTTCTCGCCCTTTTGACACTTTTTTATACGCCTTCTGCAAGCGCTCAAGAAGAAACTGGGCTGTGTCCGGAGAACTACCGCGAAGGTATCGTCACAACCGGCTATGTTGACTGTTTTCGCGAGTCCAGTGCCCGCTCTGACCGTGAAGACGCCGAGCTGCTCAGGCTACAGCGTGAAGCCGAATGTCTGGCTGAGCCGCGTTCTGAACTGCTTCGTTCAGAGATCATTGTCGATCGAAATAGCAACTTTTTCGCGAGCTTAACCTGCCGCATCACCATTCCTGTGCCAGCTGACACGATATTGTGCCCTGACGACACGACAGAAATATTCCGCGCATTTAACTTTTTGGTTTGCCAGTACCCTGGCAGTGCTTCGACAAACGTGGCTGGGGCGAATACCGCTCTTACCGAAGATATTGCCGCCTGCGAGGCAGCACCACCGGGCGGTACCGTGTTGGCCGCAACCATTCTCAGCGCAGAATCGGCTGATGATGATGAGCAATTTTTCTTCTCTGAACTATCTTGCGGTTTTAATATTCCAGCGGTGGACGTTTTTGAATGTCCAGTTGGGTTTGAAGAACGAAACAGAACAGAAGATTTACTTCAATGTGAGCGAAAAGATGAGGGTTTGCTTGATTTAGCTTCCGCGATTGCCATTAATGAGCAAGCGCAGGGGATCTGTATGACCACCACCGCTGGGCTCGGTTCGGTAGTATTTCAACAAACTGAGTTAGTTACCACGACCGACCCTAATACTTATATGAGTGAAGTCGATTGCGATATCGCATTGCCAAGATACGCGGATTTTGTTGACGGAGATATCGTGCGTGCATGTGACGCAACTTGTACTGAAGATATTGAGCAAACTCGCCGCTGCATTAACGGGCAGGTTGGAGATCCAGGATGTACAGAGGATGATACCCAAACGATCACGCAGGATTGTAATACTGGCACGGATGTGAGTACTGCTTGTCCAATTCTAGGCGTGCCTTCAGGGCAGATAGTGCCCTTGCTCATTTTAGAGGACGATGAAGAAGAGGGATAGAGAGAGCATAACAGCCAAAAATTATCTAAATAATATAGAAGGCGCTCATTTAGAGCGCCTTTTTTGTAAAGGAGTGAATTGAACTAGATGATACATTTATGTACTATCTTGTGTGAATGGCTTTTCTAGGATTTTCGGTTGGAATCTCAGCCCCCAAAAACAAATAGCGGCGTTGTTGCGCGAGAAGATCGTGATCTCATACTGCAGGCTGTAAAAGCTGCGAGTATTAACCCCTTACGCATAGCTTTATACCATCAAACGGGTGATCAAGCGCTCGCAGAGGTTAAGGTCAACGAATATCAACTGCGCGGAGGAGCCCTAAGCATTCCCGTTGTTGATCGCAAAGCTCACGCAATGATCCAGGAAAAGGCAGCTGTTTTTTTACAAGAGCTACTGAGTGATGCTGTCGAGGTTAAGCCAAATCCCACGGTCGAGGAAACTCGCGATTTATTAACCCTTTACTCCGGAACGCCTCCAACCGAAAGCGAGCTTCATTATGCTTTCGAGGAGATGGCATTTGAGTTACCTCCGCGCGACACGGTTTGGCGCTCGCAGGTTTCACCATCCAAGCTCGCAGGGTTTAAGGTAACGATCATTGGCTCCGGTGTCAGCGGAATGGCCATGGCCATTCAACTGGGTCGCCTAGGGATTGATTATCAAATTATTGAGCGATATTCAGGCTTGGGTGGTACTTGGTTTCTAAATGATTACCCCGAGGCTAGGGTTGATGTGCCGAGCTTTGGTTATCAGTATAAATTTGAACAAGATTACGTTTGGAAGCACTTTTATGCGCCTCGAGACGAATTGCTCGATTACGCTAATTACATCGCAGACAAATATGATGTGCGAGAAAAAATCCGTTTCTCGACCGAATTGATCGGTGCCTCGTGGCAAGAAGACTCTAAGCAATGGTTGCTAAATTTTAGATCGAACGAGCAAGGAGAAACGCAGGAGTTAAGTAATGTCGTGATCAGCGCGAGCGGCCTATTTAGCACGCCCAAGCTTCCTGATATTGAGGGTATTGAAACGTTTGAAGGTGATCTTTTCCACACCACCGCTTGGGATCATAGTGTGGATTTGCAAGGCAAGCGCATTGCTCTTATTGGCACTGGTTCCACCGGCACGCAACTTGCCAGATCATTAGCTGAAAAGGCCACAAAATTAACCGTTTTTCAGCGCACACCAAACTGGGTAACACCCGTGAAGGGGTATCACAATAAAATCGATTCTGACCTGCAATGGCTGATGCAAACGATGCCCGGCTACCGCAGTTGGTTTACCTATAGCAACACCGCGAGTGAATTCGGTGCCCAGGATTTACATGTCATCGATCGAGAGTTTGTTGCGGGCGGTGGTAGAGTAAACGCTAAGAACGAGGCATTGCGGTCAAGCTTAACCGAGTTTATTCGTAGTAAGACTCTCGCCAAACCCGAACTGTTCGAACAACTTGTACCAACTCATTCACCCATGTCACGTCGATTAGTCATTGATAACGGTTGGTACGATACCCTGGTGAGTGAAAACGTCGATTTGGTCGGGGGCAGCATTAGCCGTTTTACAGAAGATGGCGTGGTAGACCAAGGCGGGCAGGAACATCCAGCGGACGTTATTGTGCTAGGAGCTGGTTTTGAAGTTTCTCGATACACTTGGCCAGCAGAGTATCGAGGGCGCGAAGGAACTACTTTACAGCAGGCCTGGCAGCACGATGGTGCGAGAGCCTTTAAAGGTATGACAGTTCCTAGCTTTCCCAATTTTTTCGTTATGTACGGTCCGAATGCTCAGCTTCGTGCAGGCACTTTCCATTCAGTCATCGAGATATTAGCCAGATATATTTCCGGTTTGATTACTCATATGGTTGAGCAAGGCAAGGAAAGTATTGAGGTGGAGCAGGATGCTTTTGATGACTATAACAGCGAGATGGACGAAGCCATGAAGGACCTACTGTGGGACGCTGAAAGTGGTGAGGGTAGCTACTATGTAAACGAGCATAAGCGCGTTGGAGTATTAGCGCCCTGGCGCCTACATGAGTTTTACGACATGGTTCGAGAAATCGATCCGCAAAACTATCGGTTTAAGTAACGGTCTTAGTTATTGGTGGACTTTTCGATCAAATGCCGCACGAAGCCTCGTTGCTTGATGCTCTTTTTGCTGAGTAATAGTCGGTACACAATTGGGCCATTTATTTGGTCTAGAATCCATTCGTTATTTGCATCTTTGTGGAGGTGCCCGCGTTTTTTAGCGCGCTGTAATATCTGCAACGAGG
>CALJJR010000045.1 GCA_937973905.1 uncultured Arenicella sp.
CACTCGGGCAAAAAATTTCTGCAGCTTTGTTTCGGTCTGCCGCACTAGCCGGGTCAAAGAGCTCGATAACCCCGGTTGTATACGGTCCAATCGGTGGGTAGACCATATTCACATCAGGGCTACTAGCACTAATCGCCGCCATCACACTGACAACTTCTACATCTCTAACAATGGGGTACTCAACCCCATTGTTAGAGAGTCGCTTCGTGTATAAACCAGATGCCTGGTTCCATGACGCATAACTATTGATTGCCTCGTTAAAGACCACAACATGACCCTCTAAATAGTCTCGCATTCGTTTTACAGAGAAGTCTGAAAAATGCCGCAAGATAAAGCCACGCTCTTGATCACCTGTGCCACCACCTTGCATTGGGTCGGCTTTGTACGTTCCCGCCACTGCTCGCCCTGCAACCCGATTGGCTTGCACCGTAGGTGGAATGAACTTTCCAGAGGGCGGATCGAAAGCCCAAGTCGGGCCTGCATGAGTGGCGTTGAATATTTCTGGTGCCGGGATACCGAACATATCGCCCTTATAGGGATACGCAGAACTATTTCCCCAATGCGGTAGGGACAGAGCGTGGCCTAACTCGTGATGAAGAATTCCGGCACTTCTTCCATTGCCAACACCACTGAAGCCTCCAGCTTGGCCACCGGCTGCTACTCCATAGATATTGCTGTAGTAAAGACTGATTCGCCCACGTTTACCAGCAGCGCGTCTGAGCGCGCCATTCCATTGCGCCGTAGCCGCCTGCTCACCGTCAAATCGTAAGCCTGTTTGCTCAGTGTAGTCGTCTTTGGAAGTCACTCTGACCGCAGGCGCTCCAGCCCGAGCGGGCACCACTAATTCACTAAACACAATCTCCGGTATACGCCGTACGAGTAGTTCGGAAACTGGCCATTTCGCGGCCAACTCTTGTTCCCAGCCGTTGGTGTAGTCGCCATCGGAGAGTTCGAAAAAATGCATGTCGAACATGGTCATCACAACCTTGGTCGGCGCACCAATACGAAGATTATTGACCACCTTTTGATCGCTGGGCGTGGCCACCGTCACACGTAAGCCGGGCTGCACCCAATCCGCCGGGATGATCGCAGTAAAAGAATCGCTATACCTGTGCTGTACCTGCCCTGGCCCTGAAGGAACTGACCTTGGCAGCACACTCGGGCCGCTCAGCGTTTGTGTGCGGGTCTGCCCATTCAAGACTAACGTCATTTGAACCTGCGGTGCTGCAACACTGCCAGGCGCAACGACATGCGCTTTAACGAGTGCTTCACGCCCACTAACCAAGCCCACGTAGTGCGCATCACTGGTTTGCTGCACATGTGTCTGCGCTACGAACACAGCGTCGATGGTCGCGGCGTAAATGGTTGGCGTATGCAAAGCCAAGACAGTGATAAAAAAGCTTCGGAACATTCTCAAGAAGGTGAGCCAGCTTGGTACAAGTGAGCCAGTCTAGCGCTTAAATCGCTTGACTGATCTGGGGTTATACCATTGTAAGGTTTTTGCACACATAAATGGGCGCCGTCACCTTCTATTTAGAAATATGAGCTACATATTATTTCAAAACAGTAATTATATATTGTTTTACAATAAATAATATTCGTGAAACAATGTTTTCACTGATTCCCTAAAAGCCCGTTGTTATGCCAAATAAAAATCGAATTCGGTCGTTAAGTACAGCCATGATGTTTGTCTGCACCGCAGTTATTGTTGCAATCCCGGCCTGGTTAATCTGGTACTGGTCTACTTTTTCGAAACAGCTACCGATCATTCAGGCGCGATACCCTGATACCTTATTCAGCATGGAAAACATCGGCGCTGCGCAGTTAATTCTCGCAGCTGCGATCAGTTTGATCTCCGCCACCGTGCTGATTTTCGCACTCTGGCACCTACGCCAGCTGTTCGCACAATTTAGAGCAGGCAATCTTTTCCACCCAGAAAGCACAAGACACCTTTATCTGTTTGGCGTGGGCTTATTCCTTAGCGCGATTATTAAACCGTTCGTAGGCATGGCCTTGAGCGTCGTCTTGACCTGGGGTAACCCCGCTGGGCAACGGAGTTTGATTCTTGAATTCGGCAGCCAAGAAATCGCCCAACTGCTTATCGCCGGTACGTTCATGATCATTACTTGGGTATTTTGCGAGGGGCAACGCATCTCGCAAGAAAATGCGGAGTTTGTATAAGCCATGAGCATTGTTATTAAACTGGATGCGATGTTGGCGGTGCGCAAAAAACGCTCCAAAGAGTTAGCTGAATATGTGGGTATTACCGAGCAAAATATTTCCTTGCTAAAAACGGGGCGCGTTCGAGGAATTCGATTCAATACTCTCGAGAAAATTTGTGAGTTTCTCGACTGCCAACCCGGCGATATTTTGGAGTACCAAGCTGATGAGTAAAAGTCTCCTTATTGCCATCATTTTTCTTAGTGCTTGTTCCCATCAAGGTACTTATGAAAGCCTACAAAGACAACAGGCTGCAAAATGCGATCGAGCTGTTACGCAAGATCAACGCGAGGCCTGCAATAACGAGGCTTTACCAAGCTATGACGATTATCACCGCGAGCGCCAAGCAATTCTTAACCGGCCCAATGCTTAGACTTATTAAATCAACGCCGCTGCTAAAAAATCGCCCGATGCAATCGTTGTCGAAAGTGTACGCGTATGCGCTGCTGTTACTTCTAAGTGCCTGCGCCAGCATGCCGATAAGTAGCATGTGGAAACTGCGCAATGTAGATATGCTCACAACCAATCCGCAAGAAATTCGCATAGCGATCATCACCAACTCATTGGCCCAACTCGCAGATGGGTCGACATCGATGACCATCAGTTTCTCTTCTCCCAGCCAAAAACATAATTTTGCGTATCGACTCAAACCGATAATCAAGCAAAACGCCAACAGCCCTGAACTCAATAGCAAGATAGGTACACACGAAGCACTGACGATTTTTTATCTCTCACAAAAAGATGCAAACTCGCTCAAGCTTGCGC
>CALJJR010000046.1 GCA_937973905.1 uncultured Arenicella sp.
ATCCTGAACGTGGTAACAGTGACTAATAAATCTCACCGCTGTACCTGCCTTACCATAATACTGAGCAGTGAGTATCATGGCGGTCAAGTCACTTGGTAGCGGGGGCAGGATTTGAACCCACGAAGGGCTACTAACCCTTGCCGGTTTTCAAGACCGGTGCATTCAGCCGCTCTGCCACCTCTCCTAAACTTTGCCATGTCTTGATGATCTCGCTTTCGCTGATCATCGCCCCGGTCTTACCGGTGCATTACTCGTATCATCCTGATACTCGCCCTTCGGGTAGGCCGCTTCGCGTCCTATGCAAAATTGTTCCAGACAATTTTGTCAGCCGCTCTGCCACCTCTCCTAAACTTTTCACCTTCACAAATCCGCAAATTTTTGCGTCAGCGCGAAGGGGCGCAATATTAACTGAGTCGGGATGGTGTGACAATGGTTTGGTGGCGATTTTGGAGGGTATTTTATGGCTAAAAATTAAGTGAAATACTTGGTTGTAATGGAAAAATAGATTCTATAGAATACGCGTCCACTTGATGTTGCGGGGTGGAGCAGTCTGGCAGCTCGTCGGGCTCATAACCCGAAGGTCGTAGGTTCAAATCCTGCCCCCGCTACCAAGTGACTTGACCGCCATGATACTCACTGCTCAGTATTATGGTAAGGCAGGTACAGCGGTGAGATTTATTAGTCACTGTTACCACGTTCAGGATGCTTGCATCCTTGAGCTCACTGGAAGCCCCGCTATATGCGGGGTTTTGTGTTTTGGCTTATCGAGTTGTTGACTCGAATAAAAGTGTTTGAGATTTGTGTAATGTAAAACTTAAGCTTTTATTGCTCTGTTGGTGCAGTCTCTGCACGCTCGGGGTTCTTCCTGTTGTTTATGGGAGTAGGGTTAAAACAATGCTTTGAGCTTTTTGCTCTGAGTAGTGTGAGTAGGTGAGCATAGGCTCGCCTTTTTTTATGCTTTTTATGTAATACGAGAGTAATCAGATAGATTGAAATGGCTTTAACGGTTCCACATATAGAAAACGTTTTGTTGAGCGGCGCTGAGGCGCTGGGCTATGAAATTGTGGCTGTTGAGCTGAGTGGTGGCGATAGCAAGATTGTGCGCATCTATATAGATGCTGAAGGTGGCGTTAATGTTGAAGACTGTGCCAAGGCGAGTCGACAATTTAGTGCCATCTTAGATGTTGAAGACCCGATATCTAATCGCTACACGCTCGAAGTTTCATCCCCTGGGATGGATCGGCCATTGGCAAAGCCTGAACACTTTCAGGCCGTTGTTGGCAGTGATGTGAAAATTAAGATGATGTCTTTGATCAATGGGCGCCGACGTTTTAGTGGCGAGTTGGTCGAGGCAAATGATGAGTTTGCCGTTGTAGAAGTTGACGGCGAACAAACCGAATTACCATATTCCGAAATGGATCGTGCCCGTTTGGTGCCGGTCTATGATTTTGATATTTAAATGAGATTGGCAGGGTAAAACCATGGCAAGTGAAATTCTTATGATGGCTGAAGTTTTATCAACTGAGAAAGCGGTTGATAAAGCGATTATCTTTGAGGCGATTGAGGCGGCGTTGGCAACAGCAACCCGTAAACGTCACCGTGAAGATATTGAAGTGCAATGTGTGATCGACCAAAGTGATGGCTCCTACGTGCCGTATCGCGTCTGGGAAGTCATTGAAGATGACGCAGAGCTTGAGTTTCCAACCAAGCAAATTTGCTTGAGTGCCGCCAAAGAGCATGATCCTGACCTAGAGTTAGGTGGTTTTGTGCGGGAAGAATTAGAAGCCGTGCCGTTTGGTCGTATTGCCGCGCAAGCCGCTAAGCAAGTCATTATGCAAAAGGTGCGCGAGGCTGAGCGCAACAAAATCTCTGAAGAATTTGAACCCCGTATTGGGCAAATGCTCTCGGGTGTTATCAAGCGTCAAGAACGCGGTGACACCATTGTTGATTTGGGTGGCGTTGAAGCTGTTTTGCCGCGTAATCGCATGATTCCACGTGAGGGTTTGCGCCCTGGTGATCGTGTGCGAGCGATTTTGACCGAAGTTAAAACCAATAACCGTGGGCCTCAATTGGTGGTTGATCGTATCGCACCTGAATTGATTCTCTCGTTGTTCCGCACTGAAGTGCCAGAAGCCAGTGAGAATATTATTGAAATATTGGCGGCGGCGCGTGACCCAGGCTTGCGGGCCAAAATTGCGGTGAAATCGAATGACTCAAAAGTAGACCCAGTGGGTGCCTGTGTCGGTATTCGTGGTTCTCGCGTACAGAGCGTTTCCAACGAAATTAACGGCGAACGAGTCGACATTATTAAATGGTCTGAAGACCCAGCTCAGTTTGTGATCAATGCTTTGGCGCCGGCTGAAGTAGAGTCGATCATGGTTGATGAAGACAAAAACATCATGGATGTGATTGTTGATGAATCGCAGCTTTCGTTGTCAATTGGTCGGGGCGGACAAAACGTGCGTTTGGCCAGCGAGTTGACAGGTTGGGAAATCAATATCATGACCTATGAGCAGGCCAACGAGAAACTTGAAGAAGAGTCTTCTGACGTGCGCGCCATGTTCATGCAAAAACTCGATATTGACGAAGATGTTGCCACCATTTTGATTCAAGAAGGTTTCAGTAAACTTGAAGAAGTGGCTTTTGTGCCGCGCGAAGAAATGCTTGAAATTGAAGAGTTTGATGAAGCATTGGTTGATGAGTTGCGCCAGCGTGCTGATGACGCTTTGGTCACCATGGAAATCCAGAAAGAGGAGATGCTCAAAGGTGCTGATCCTGCTGAAGACTTGTTGTCGATGGATGGCATGGATGAAACCACGGCTAAGTTCTTGGCCATCAATAACATCAAGACGATGGAAGATTTAGCCGAAGCAGCAACCGATGAGTTGTTGGAAATTGAAGGTTTGCAGATCGATGAAGAGCGCGCCCAAGAACTGATTATGACCGCTCGAAGACCCTGGTTTGAAGAGATGGGTATTGATCCTGATGCAGAAGAAGGTGCAGAAGGTGAAGAAGACAAGCAGGTAGCAGCAGGTGATGCGGCGTAGTTTGCCATCTAACGTTTCTAGCTAACCACTTATTCCACTCGCGACCAAAGAAAACAGTAAGCAATTATTATGTCTACCATAACTATTAAACATTTCGCTGAGCAGATTGGCATTGATGCAGATCGGTTGGTTAAACAACTGAACGACGCTGGTGTTCAAGGCAAATCCACTGATGACTCGCTTACCGACGAAGAGAAGCGGCAGTTACTCGAGTTCTTAAAGGGCGGGTCGAAAACAACGAGTAGTGCAGCACCTGCACCAGCAGGCCGTGGCAAGATCACGCTGAAAAAGAAGACGACGTCTGAAATTCAGCAGACCACCAAAACCGGTGTGGCTCGTACGGTGCAGGTTCAGACCAAGCGTCGTCGAACTTTTGTTAAGCGCGAGGTGTTAGAGCAACAAGAGCGCGAGCGCCAAGAGTTGGAACGTCAACGTCAAGAGCAAGAGGCGGCCCAACGCGAGCAAGATCGTATTGAGGCGGAGCAACGCGCGGCTGAAGAGGCCGAAGAGCTTGCTCGTCAAGAAGCCGAAGCTGCGGCTGCGGCTGAGGTCGCTGAAGAAATAGCCCCTGAAGAAGCGGTAGAAGAGGCTGAACCCGTTGCTGTAGATGAAGCGGTGGTGGGCGATGAGCCTGTCGCTGGTGAACCTGCCGAAGCAGAATCTGAAGCTGTTGCAGAAGCACCTGCTGAGGAAGCGGTCGCAGAACCGGTTGCCGAAGCGGTACCACAAGATACAAACCCACGTCGTGAAGTGGTGATGCCTTCGATTATTCGTAAGGCGGAAGACCGTAAGCGCAGCTCGCCGATCATTAAGCAAGCTGAGCCGAAGCCAGAAATTGCGCCTGCAGCGGATAAGAATAAAGGCAAAGCTAAGCGTAAGCCGTTTGCCGGCCGTGAAGAACTACACGTAGCTAAAGGCCGACGTAAGCGCAAAGAGAAGCGCCGCCCGTCTAATATTAAGTCTAGCGTTGCTGAGCAACATGGCTTTGAAAAACCAGTTGCGAAGAAAGTACTCAATATCGAAATTGGTGAAACCATCAGTGTTGGAGATTTGGCCGCGCAAATGTCGGTGAAATCAGCTGAGGTGGTCAAGGTGTTGTTCAATATGGGCACCATGGTCAACATCAATCAGGTATTGGATCAAGATACCGCGATGCTGGTTGTTGAAGACATGGGTCACAATGCGGTGGAAGCCAAGCAAGATGATCCAGAGGCCTTCATCTCACAATCTCTCGAGCTAGAAATAGACGAGGGCGCACTAGAAGCGAGATGCCCAGTGGTGACCGTGATGGGTCACGTTGACCACGGTAAAACCTCATTGTTGGATTACATTCGTAAAGCACGGGTTACCGACGGCGAAGCTGGTGGCATTACTCAGCACATTGGGGCTTACCAGGTTGAGACCAGCAATGGCGAGATCACTTTCTTAGACACACCTGGCCACGAGGCGTTTAGCGCCATGCGTGCCCGCGGCGCACAAGCGACCGACTTAATTATTCTGGTGGTTGCAGCGGATGACGGTGTTAAGCCACAAACCATCGAAGCGATTAAACACGCTAAGAGCGCGGAAGTGCCAATTGTGGTGGCGATTAACAAGATGGACAAAGAATCGGCTGACCCTGACAGAGTAAAACAAGAGTTGGCCACTGAAGAAGTGATTCCGGAAGATTGGGGTGGCGATACGATTATGATTCCAGTCTCAGCCCATTCTGGTTTGGGAGTGGAAGAACTACTTGAATCTGTTGCTATTCAATCTGAATTGCTTGAACTTAAAGCGCTGCCAAATGGCAATGCGCGCGGTATCGTCGTTGAAGCACGGCTCGATAAAGGCCGTGGGGCCGTTGCGACCGTGTTGGTACAACAAGGTGAGCTTAATTATGGCGACATCGTTTTGATCGGCCAAGAAACTGGCCGTATTCGAGCGATGGTTGATGATAGTGGTAACAACATCAAAACCGCTGGTCCATCAACGCCGGTAGAGGTTCAAGGCATGAGCGGCGTACCGGCTGCGGGCGATGAATTGATTGTGGTGGAAGATGAACGTAAAGCACGCGAGGCTGCTGAGTTTAGGCAAAATCGTGACCGCGAAGCGCGTCTTGCTCGCCAGCAGGCAGCCAAACTCGAGAATATGTTCTCGCAGATGGGCGAAGGTGAGACTAAGAACGTTAACGTGCTGATTAAAGGTGACGTGCAAGGCTCAATCGAAGCCTTGACTGAGTCCTTAATCAAACTCTCAACCGACGAAGTAATGGTGAGTGTGGTGCACGGCATGGTGGGTGCGATTAACGAATCGGACATCAATTTGGCGATGGCGTCTTCAGCTGTTGTGATTGGCTTCAACGTTCGAGCAGATGCACAAGCCCGCAAACTTGCTGAGCAAGAAGACGTACAGATTCGCTACTACAGCATTATTTACGAAGTCATCGACGACGTGAAAGCGGCGATGGAAGGCTTGCTTGATCCAGAGATCAAAGAAGAAGTATTGGGTTATGTTGAGGTGCGTGAAGTCTTTAAAGCACCTAAGATCGGCACCATTGCTGGTTGTTACGTGACCGAAGGGCTCGTTCGCCGCAATGCTGATGTAAGGGTGCTGCGCGATGGCGTAGTGATCTTCGAAGGCAAGATCGATTCATTGCGACGTTTCAAAGACGACGTTAGCGAAGTTAAGTCTGGCACCGAGTGTGGTATCGGCGTAGTGAATTACAACGACATCAAAGTTGAAGACCAACTAGAGATCTTCGAAAAAGTTGAGGTGAAGGTTACGCTCTAAACGTAAGCCTTGAGATTTGCCTGGAAATAACTAGCTATGCCTAAAGAGTATGCTCGCAGTGAACGTGTCGCGCAGATGGTAAACCGCCATCTGGCCGTGATACTGCGTAATGAGGTTAAAGATCCGCGAGTTTCTGACCTCACGATTACCGAGGTTGAGGTGACTAAGGACCTACGCCAAGCGAAAGTCTTTGTAACCTCAATGGCAGACGAAGACGTAGACATCGAAGGCACGATGTCTGCGGTTGATCGAGCCAGTGGCTTTTTGCGCCGCGCTTTGGCCAATGAAATTGAGTTGCGGCACTGCCCAAATTTGATCTTCGTGTATGACAATTCAATAGCGCATGGCGCTAAAATGTCAGCCTTAATCGACAAGGCCTTAAATTCGAAGAACTAGCAAATTTGCTCAGCCTAATCGCGGTCTGCTCAAAGGAACCTAAACTAGAGCGGCCGGCCAAACCATGAAGTCGAATAAAAGAAATCTGCACGGTGTGGTGCTGTTGGACAAACCCGCTGGTGTTTCGTCCAACCACGCTCTGCAACGCGTTAAGCATTTGCTGGGTGCTCGCAAGGCTGGGCATACCGGCAGCCTCGATCCTTTGGCGACTGGTTTGCTGCCGATTTGTTTAGGGCAGGCCACCAAGGTATCTGAGTACCTGCTGGGTTCGAGCAAGCAATATACGACGCGTATTAAGCTCGGTGAAACCACCGATACGCTGGATGCTGAAGGCACCATTCTCGAGAGCAAACCGGTTGATGTCAGCGCAGAGAATCTCGCTGCTGCATTGGCCAAATTCCGCGGCGAGATTGAGCAGACGCCGCCGATGTACAGCGCGCTCAAAAAAGATGGTCAGCCGCTGTATAAACTCGCGCGAAAGGGTGAGGTGATCGAACGCAAGGCGCGCAAGATGACAGTGCACGAATTGCGGGCGGAACGGATCGATGAGCGAATCATTGAACTTAAAGTTCATTGTTCGAGTGGCTTTTATATTCGTTCGCTGGCCGATGATCTTGGTAAAGAGCTCGGTTGCGGTGCCCACGTTATTGAGCTGCGTCGTACCGCGATTAAGTCAATTGACGTTGCTGAGGCAATCGACCTTGAGTCATTGCTTGCGCTTGAACAGCCCGAGCAAACGATTAAGAGTATTGACGTATTGCTGCCAGATTTCGCTCGCATAGAATTGAATGAAGAGCAGGTTGAACATGTTCGACATGGGCGCCGTGTGCTCAGTGATTTGCCCGCATCGCAAGGCCTGATGCAGTTTTTAGACACGTCTGGGCACTTGCTCGCGATTGGCGAAATAGAAGCAAACGGCCTGCTCAAGACGCATAAACTCTTTGTTTACGCAGAGTAGGGCGACGAAAACGCCTAAAAACGCAAAAAATGTGGAAAAAGCAGAGTTTTTAGTGCTTTCTACGCGTGATTTTGCTGTGCAAACCGTTAGAATACGCGCCTTCTTGAGTGGGTTTAAGTTCGCTTAAGATCAATTGAGTTGTTTGGTTTCCACCCTTCAGGGAATCAAGCTAAATTAACATTGAAGAGGAAACCAAAATGGCATTAACTGCTGCGGATAAATCCGCTATCGTAAAAGAGTATCAAGTAAAGGACGGCGATACCGGTTCTCCGGAAGTACAAATCGCATTGATGACAGCACGAATCAAAGATCTGTCTCCCCACTTTAAAGAGCACATCCACGATCA
>CALJJR010000047.1 GCA_937973905.1 uncultured Arenicella sp.
GGCAGACGGTGATTGATATCGATGCCATGTCCGCTCGAGATGAGATTAAATGGGTGTTTCATGTTTTGGATTGTTTGGCGCCACGTTATGAGAAATGCCTAATGCGCTTGTCACCCGGTGGCGGCGATGCGGATGAGCTCAGAGAATTCAATGCGCGAACACTCACGTTTGTTGAAGACGGTTTTAATCTGCCCAAAGCCAAAATGTACGTCGAATGGATTGACCAAGATCGTATTTTCGTAAGCACAGACTTCGGTGACGATTCGACAACTGAATCGGGCTACCCGCGGTTCACGAAAATCTGGCAGCGCGGCACCTCGCTTGAAGATGCAAAAATCGTGCATGAAGTGACTAAGAGTTCGGTAAACAGCTACGCAAGACGGCTTTCCAGCGAGTCGCAAACCGTGGACTTGCTGGTAGAGAGCCTAGACTATTGGAATCGACGCTTCCACCAGTGGGACGGTAAAAAGGCGCATGCATTGAGGTTACCCTCGTCAGCCGTGGTTGAAGACGTGATTGAAAACTATTTGGTGGTTTCACTCACAGAGGACTGGACATCCGATGGTCTCAATTTCAAACAAGGTTCTGTCGTCTTAGTCGAGCCTCGGAGCTTGTGGGGAGAACGCGGCAAAGTAAAGGCAAAACTGCTTCGAGCATCGACGCCTGACTCAATCATCGAAGATGTCGAAGTCACCAAAAACGGCATATTGGTCACTGTGCTCAACGATGTAAAGTCGAAAATCTATCGCTACCAAAAGCTCGCAGGTGAATGGTTGTCGGAAGCCGTTGAACTGCCGAAAACAGGGCAGCTTCTAATCGCGGCCACCAGCAATGAAACTGGTGAGTTCTTTGCCCGCTATGAAGACTTTCTTACACCACCCACTCTATTCGGGATTGATGCGGCCCTGAATACCGAAAAAGTACTGCAACAATCTGCCACCTTTGATGCCGAGGGGATGGTCGTGCAACAACGATTTGCCAAATCCGCTGACGGCACCAGAATCCCTTACTTTGTAGTAATGAAAAAGGACATTAAACTGGATGGCAAAAACCCGACACATATTTTCGCCTACGGTGGATTCCGCGCTTCGCTCACGCCTTCATATTCCGGCTCATACGAACCTCATAACGGCGCCTATGGGAAAGCTTGGCTGGAGCGCGGTGGCGTGTTCGTATCGGCAAACATAAGAGGTGGCGCAGAATACGGGCCTGCATGGCATGCCGCTGCCCTACTAGAGAATCGACACAAGGCTTTTGAAGATTTGGAAGCGGTCGCTGAAGATCTCATTGCGGGCAAGATCACTTCTAGCCAGCACCTCGGCATCGAAGGCCGCTCCAACGGCGGTCTACTGGTAGGCGCCACCATGATTAGACGACCCGATCTTTACGGGGCCATCGTTTGCGGCGTGCCCTTACTCGATATGCAGCGCTATAACAAACTATTAGCGGGTGCGAGCTGGATGGCTGAATACGGCAACCCTGACACGAACGATTGGGAATTTATCAAGCAGTACAGCCCATATCAGTTAATCAGCGAAGATGCCGACTATCCGCCCGTTTTCTTTTTTACCTCCACGCGCGACGACCGAGTTCATCCAGGTCATGCGCGTAAGATGGCCGCTAAGATGCAAGCCCAAGGGCACAACTTTGAGTATTTTGAAAATACCGAAGGCGGTCACAAAGGTAGCGCTACCGCTGAGCAGACCGCACGTCGTATCGCCACAAGCTTTACGCATCTGTGGCGTAGTCTGAAATAAGTAGCCGCAGGGTTGGACGGAGTCTGCCCTGCTTTTGTCGTGCTTTTTGGACCGTTAGTTCTCGGCCTCGAGCATGTATTTCGCCACCGCCAACATGGTCTCTTCACCTAGATAGGCTTGCGACGGCATCTCCGGGAAATCTGGGCGCTTCTTGATGGGGCTGGCAATGTACTCAGCCAAGCCCTCTGGGTTTTCCATGTAGAGTGCCTGAATTGTTTGCACCGGTGGGCCTATGAGCCGACCCGTATAAGAATGACAGCCTGCACAAACACCGAGATAGGCGATCATCCCACGCTCAGAAGGATCAATATTGCGGGGTGGCACGGGCTCGTCAAGCAAGTACGTAACCAGCTGATCAGTATTGGTGAACTCGCAGTCTTTGTAATCGTTAATACCCACCGTTTGATAGCGATGGCGATTAATGACGCAACTCTCAACACCGCCGCCCACGGCAACAATGTCAGGACTACCGGTTTTCAATTCCGCCAACATTAAGGCTTTGACCTCAGCGATGGTGTCGTAGCCGTTATTCAGCATGACGTTGTCCAGCAAGGCAACTCGGTCGGGGTTCGGTTCGGACTCTGGGTCAAAAGTCACATTCGACGCGTTCTCATGATCGGTGATCAGGATGCCGGCCGTTTTATTGTCGGAAATAATATTGTCTTCAATCACGACATCATCAGCAGCCATAATCAATACGCCCGTGCCCGCTGGGATACCCGATACCGTTGATCCTGGAGCGCCAAAATTGGGGTGATTGTTGCCAACAATAAAGTTGTTGCGAATCACCACATCATAGGTGGTCTTGATCGGCAAACCTGGAGTGATAAATGCCAAAACTCCACCGGTATTGTTGTGCACGTAATTGTTCTCAACAATCGCATGGCGACTGTTCTCGATTTCGATTCCAGCTACGCTGTCGAATACATCGTTGTGAGCCACGTGAACGTTGTCACTCATGCCGATGTAGATCGCCGCATCTTCAATACCAGAAACAACGTTGTGCTCTACCACTCCGTTCTTACCCAGTTGCGGGAAAATACCGTATACGCCAGTGTCTTTGATGACATTGTTGCGAATCTCAAAATTGTTGCCCGCTTGCCCCATGATCGCATTGCCCTTGTAACCGACAATCTTGAAGTTCTCGACCACAAAATTATTGCCTGAGTACAAGATGGCGTCATTCATGCTGCCTTTGCCATCCAGAGTTGCTCGTTCGCCTTTTTCGATCACGCCAATCAATCGAATGTCATCCTTATCAACGTAAACCGTTTCAGAATATTGACCTGGGTAAACTCGGATCGTATCGCCCGGGTTGGCGCGCTTAACAGCGTCCATAATAAGTTCGCCCTCGCGCACTTCAATGGTGTCGCCAGGCGTGGATTGCGCCACTTGCTTCTCACCTGAGGTCACCGTTGCATCTTGATTTTTGTCATAGCCACCCGAATAACTGCGGCCTTCTGAACTATCAACAATTTGTGTGGCCGGCTCCTCCAGATTTGCGGCGTAACGCCCAGCAAAAAAAGCCGCTACCACCAGCGCAATTAGAACGAGTTTTGTTTTCATTAGTAGTCTCTATTATTGTTCTGCCAACAGCTTGCCGTTGGTGGTCAAGGGTGTCAAGCCAGACGGCAGCACCGTTGGCACCTCTGGTAAAAATGACTGGTCCGTTAAGGTCGCTAAAAACGCCACCAATAAATCGAGTTCAGCAGACTTTAGTTCTGGTTCCCAGATATGCCAATGGATATGCAACTCCATGCCTTCAGGAACGGCATGACCGCGGCCTTTGGTATAAAACTCCGCGGCATCGCGCAAGTTCTTAAATACACCTGAATGCATGTACGGCGCGGTCAATTCAATATTGCGCAGGGTTGGTACCTTGAAGCCGCCGCGCATTTTCTCATTGTTAAAGGTGGTCAAGGCACCCACATCGAACTGCTTGCCCGGCGGTTCTGGAGTACCAATAACGGCAATCTGATTGTTGGTAAACAGCGGCGGCGTATGGCATTCGGCACAGCGTGCCACAAACGAACGAAATACGTTCAACCCAGCTATTTCATTATCAGCCAGTGCCTGGTGGTTGCCATGAGCGTACTGATCGTAACGACTATTCAAAGAAACCAAGCTGCTCTGAAAGGCGGCCAGTGCGGTATAAAGCTGCGCTAAGTCAAAGCCCTCCGCATCCGGAAAAGCTTGTTCAAACAGAGCGATGTACGTTGCCGAATTTTCAATAGTCTGTTGCAGCTGCGGTGGCGTATTACCCATTTCTATCGGTGAATAAAGCGGGCCTTGAGCTTGTTGCTCCAGAGAATCTGACCGAGCATCCCAAAAAAAACGTTGCTGAAAAGCGCTGTTCCATAGGCTGGGCGCAGATCGATCGGTTTCACTATTGGCGATTCCGCGTGACTGAGCTCGGCCATCGGTAAAACCCAGCTCAGGCTGATGACAGCTGGAACAGGCTGTTGATTGGTCTACTGACAACAAGGGGTCGAAGAACAGATAACGCCCTAAATCTATTTGCTGCGGAGAAAAACCGTCTCGGTGTTCAGGTAGCGCCGTCTGCGTACCACCAACGCCGCGGCCCTGGTTAGAGGTATAAAATTGGTAGAGCGTTCTTAATTCACAGCGATTAGATTCAACTAATTCAAAGCCGCCGGGACATTTATTACTCAGGGTGATCGCTGGACCGCTGGCGGACACATTGCTCCAGCACATTAAAATAGTAATTGGAGCTAAATAACGAAGCATCATTGCTCAAATGCTAGCGTGAAGTGATATAGGCAATGATGTCCTTGAGCGTTTTATCATCCTTCAGACCATTAGAAATCATCGCCATTTGTCGCCCGAACTTATCTTCTTTGTGCACCCCTCTTACCCCACTTAAGAAGTGTTGGTACTGGCGCGACTGGTAAGCGCCGCTCAATATTTTTAGATTTGGCGAATTAAGCAAGTCATTGCCTTCGGCGGCTGGGCCATGGCAACTGCCGCAATAACTTTGGTAGTATTTTTCGCCATTTTTAACATCACCTTCGGCTGGTGTTGCTTGGCGCGCCTCAATACCTGCTAGATAATTTGCGAGGTCGGCAATCTGGGTCTGCTCCAACCCTTTAACGATCGGCGGCATTTGCCGACCAAAAAGGTCGTCTTTGTGTGTGCCACGCGAGCCAGTTTGAAAATTGACCAACTGTCGTTGTAAATACGCGGCACTCTGACCAGCCAGTGCGGGCGAATTTAACGCGTCTAAGCCTTCTCCCTGTGGCCCATGGCAGACAGTGCATTGAGCGGCATATATTTCCGCGGGTTCGGCAGCGGCTGCGCCAACAATATTAGCAATACAGAACAGAGCACCGAACATAAGGTGCGCAGCGAATCTTCGACAACTGATACTACGCAATTTCGCTCAGAATCTGACGAATTCCTTTTTTGCTCGCCAGCTCCAATTGTTCTTCTAGAATCGCATGCAGAATATCAACCGTAGTCATCGGGTTCGCTAACACAACACGAAACACAGAGACGGCTTGCTGATGATATTTGTGCTGCTTGAAACGAGTACGCGACACAAAAGTCTTGCCCGCAGCTCGTTGAATCTTTTGCATCCGTTTTACCACGCGATCGAGAATCGCATTAATGCGGGCGCGTTCTTCTTCGTCCGCGTCTTGTAAACGTTGTTGTACTTCAGCCGGAACGTAACGATAATTGAGGATATTAAGTTCAGGGGCAGCCATTAACTCAAAATCCTTATGTTGATTGAGCATTTCCGCAAACTGCTCAGTCTTAGCAACGTTTTGATCAATCATAATCTCATAGCCCTTACGACCTATGATGTGGAAAGCCGCGTGCACCAACATGGCCAGCCCTGGGCGTGACCCTTCAATCGAGTACTGCCCTAAATCTTTCGATCCTGCGCGTAAAATATATTCAGCATGATGTTCAACAGCACCGAGCATGGTTGGGTTTTTAAATACCACCATGCCAGCCCCCATGGGGACATAAAGTTGCTTATGCGCATCAATGGTAACCGAGTCAGCTAACTCTATACCGCGTAACTTGGCCTTATGAGTATTCGACATCAACGTCGGTCCGCCCCAGGCGGCATCGACATGAAAATGCGCATCATATTCAGCCGCTATCTCCGCCATTGCTGCCAGCGGATCAACACTGCCCGTTTCGGTAGCGCCTGCAATACCAACAATCGCCAATATTCCAACGCGATTCTCAACCAGTTCAGCGCACTTATCGCGCAAGGCCGCTACATCGATTCTGGAATGAGAATCAGTCGGTATAGACACAATATTGCGACGCCCTATGCCTAACACGTCGGCGGCTTTGCCAAGCGAATAGTGGCCGCGCTCTGAGACCAATACCGCAACGTCGTGCAAATTGCGACTGGCTAAAGCGCGACCAATGCCTTCTTGCGCCAAGCTCGTGAAATCGTCGGTCGCCGGAAACATCTGATTACGTGCTACCCACAGGGCAGTGATGTTCGCGGTAGTCCCGCCAGAGCAAAAAGAACCCAAAGCGCGGCCGCTGTTATGCAAGTTTTCAGCGTAGAATTCTTCCGAGCGCTCATAGACCAGACCGTGCAGCATGCCGAGAACCTGTCGCTCGAGAGGCGTGAACGCCTTAGACGTTTCGATCTTTACCAGGTTTTGATTGAGCGCCAACATGATGCGCGATAACGGCAACATAAAGTACGGCAAGGGGGTAGCCATATGACCGATAAACCCAGGCGCCGCCGTATGCACGGAATGCGCCACCAGTTTCTCCATTACAAAATCCGTGTATTCAGAAACGAACTGCGGGACTTCTGGAATGGTTGGGTTGGAAAAGTCTTGCTCAATCGCGCCGAGTGATTTTTCGCGCGCCACGATGCGATCGGTCAAAAACCCCAGTAGGTTGTCCGAGATTTCTTTATCTATCGCGCCCAGCGTCGAATTAGGTGCTTCGGGCACCGTAAAGATTCTGTACAGATTCTCCAGGCTCGCGGTGGCGTGAGTCTGATGGTCTGAGAGCAATGGGTTTCTGGATGGGGTCACTGAAGTCTGAATTGATTAAATTAACTGCGCAGGAACAGGCTTACATAGAGCTGAAAAAACGTCCCCCGCCGCGAGCGGCCGCTCATTATAGAGGCTGTAACAAGCACTCACAAACGAGTTAGAGACTGAATTCTAACCATTTACCCGGCGCTTTTTGTACTTAGAACGTCCACTTTAGCTCACCAAAGAGCGAGCGCGGCTCACCAGGAAAGTAGCGTTGATCAGTAAACGACGTAAAGTCAGCGCGCTCAGCAAAACGTTTGTCAGTGACGTTAAACAGCCTCAAGCTGGCTTTGAGTGCATCTGAAATGGCATAGCTACTGCGCACATGCAGCAGGGTGTGGCCAGGGTAAGTAAAGTTGTTGCCGGGCTCTAAAAAGTACTTGCTGGTTCGGTGCAACTCAACTTCGGTGTTTAACCTATTTGTGGCCTGCCAGTTTAGAAACGCACTACCAACAAACTCTGGTGCGGTATCGACCTGATTTCCACGAATATTCTGCCCGCCAACAAGTTGGTCGGAAGCGTACTCGTGGTCGGCCAGCGATGCGGCCAACTTAAAACTCCAGCGTTCATCAAATCGATGATTCAGCAATAGCTCAAGCCCAGTGGAATCAGTTTTCTGCCCGTCCACGTTGAAAAAATCAGCATCGCGGATAATCACGTTGGACTGATTGATCTGATACAGGGAAATCGCCAGCGAGGTGTCCGCGAGACTCAACTTCGCACCTGCTTCAATATGAGTTGCGCGCACCTCATCAAGATCAGCTACTTGTTGCTGACGCTGCAGTCGATACAGCTCAGTAGCCTGTGGCGCTCTAAATGAGTCAGCCAATGCAAAGTGCCATCGCCAAGCGTCATTCACTTGGTAGCGAACCTCAAGCTTGGGCGAGAAATGCGTAAAATCGTCTTCCCGATCCGCCGGTCGACTGTAACGACAACCGCCAAAACCGCACTCTGTACCGTCATCTCTGCTACGACCATCTAGGCCTAGGTTGTCATAGTCGTACTCAATGCTCTCGACGCGCGCACCCAACAAAACTTGCCATTGCTCATTGGGTGACCAATCGACGTGACCAAATACGCCAAGCTGGGTTGAATCCACTTGGTAATCGTAGTGCGTACCAGTAGGAATAGTGGCTTGTAAAAATGCCGAGCCTTGTGTCGGTTGATCCTGAGTTTGCTCTAGTTCACCCTCCGCAAACTCAGCGTCAAAACCAACGCTCCAGCGCAAAGATTCAGACGCTTGCGTGGTCAGAGCAGATTGCCAACCAAGGCCAGTTTGACGGTTCTGCTCAAGCGGGTCACCGGGTAAAAAATGTAAGCGAAAATCCATGTCGGTATCACGCAGGTAGGGTGTAATCACCAAACTGCGATTACCGAACTCACGTTCGAAACGAGCCCAGGCCCGCAGCGATTGAGTGTCTCGAAACGCCTCGGGGTCAAAATTACGACGCACTAAATTGTCGTCTAAATACGCATCAGCACCGCTAATAAACCCTGCGGTTTCTTGATCCAAGTCGGTATAAGTGGCACCCAAGGATAACGACCAATCACCAATTGCCGCTTGCTGGCGCCAGCTGACTTTATTTTGTCGATATCCAGAATCATCACGGAAACCGCCATCATCCGTCACGCTGACGAATACCCGCCCAGGCGTGCTATCGCCATAGCCGATACTCGCTTTGGCGCGCACATAATCATGTGGGCCGGCCTCCAGTGCAAGGCTGTTATCACCAAGCACGGGCAGGTGTACGTTGATTGCCCCGAGCAACGCATTTGACCCATAAAAAGCAGTACTCGCTCCACGGGTCACTTCAATTCTTGAGGCGTGCTCGTAATGCGTATCAAACAATTCATTGACGTTACAAAAGCCAGCGCCACGCACTGGAATCGCATCTTCTAATACTAAAATATTCCCACAAGCACCTGCGCCAGTGAGTACAGCAGAGCGAATAGAGGGCAGAGATTCTTGGCCATTGCCCCTTTGAAAACCGACACCGGGAATCTGCCGTAAAGCTTCTTGAGCATGCGTAGCGCCGAGACGTGCAAGTGCTTCCTGATCAACCACGGCCACTCCGGCTGGCAACTGCGCCGCGACTTGTTCGGTTCGTGTACCGATTACCGCTATTTCTTCAACGGCCATGGCTTGCAAAGTTGCGCCCATGAGCGCTACACAACTTAGCAAAGAATTAAACTGATTCTGCATGGTAAATACGTGCTTACTGTCTTTGAAATTAATCGGAGAAATCGCTGTTTTGTGATTAGCGTTCAACTTGACCATTATTGGCGTCGATCACTGCGCCGTTAATCGCGGGTGTTTGACTGCAAAACCAGATGGTTTCGGCTATCTCACTTGGCTGCACCAATCGACCATGCGCGATGGTGGCGGAAATCTCAGCCCGCAACTCCGGATTATTTCCGAGATGCTCTTGCAACATTTCTGTTTCAGTAAATCCAGGACAGATCGCTGCCGTGTGTATTTGGCTGCCGGCCAAGTCTTGGCAGGTAGCGCGCATCTGACCAATAACCGCATGCTTTGAGATCACATACGCGTGCGTATTCGCCACAGCTTTAGTGCCCAAAGTTGAACTTATATAAACAATACTAGACCGTGCCTGCATTACTGGAATCAACAGCGTGTTGAGCTGGGCTGCGGCGATCACATTCAACTGCAACACCTGCTGCAAGCTCTGTGCATCGATGTCGCGTACTGTTTCCTTGGTCATCACCGCGGCATTGTGGGCCAATACTAGCTCTGAGCTCTCGCCAACAGCATTCAAGATTTTTTCGGAATCACGCTTGAGAAAATCGATATCGCTGAGGTCAATGGCCAAGTTTGTTACGCCTGGCAAGGTACAAGCAGATCTCGATACATTGATTACCCGATAATCGCGCTCAATAAAATGTGCAGCGGTGGCTAGGCCGATGCCCTTGCTGGCACCAGTTATCAAAAGAGTTTTTGACATCTTAATTCTCGATGTTTAAGCGGTTTTTTTCTCGATCCCGAGGTAGGGACGAAGCCGGCTTACCAACAGATAGATAATAGGAGTGTCTATCAAGGCGGCCAACAGTTTAAATACGTAATTGCTCGCCATTAATACCAGCAGCGCCGAAATGGTTATGTCACCAGCGAGAAATACCGCGCCGAAAGTAATGCTTATCACAGCGAATGAATCAACGGCTTGGCTGACCATGGTACTGCCGTTATTGCGCAACCAAAGGTGTTTGCCACCGGTCCATTGCTTAATTTTGTGAAACAAAAAAACATCGATGTACTGCGCCGCGATGTAGGCAATCATCGACGCGACAACAGCGCCGGCTGTACAGGCATAAACTAATGAAAACAATTCCACCGATTGTTCAACCACTGAGCCGTCGGGTAAGCCAATACTGTTGGCCAGCTCAATGGTCTGCCATGGCGGCTGCGAGACTGGATCAATCGCTGGCATGGCATTGGCGAGGGCCATAATCGCCAGAATAAAACCATTCAAAATCAGCCCAACCGTCACCATAAAGTTCGCGCGCTGCCTGCCATAGAGCTCAGAAATGAGGTCCGTACAAAGAAAGGTAAGTGGATAAGCCAGTACGCCGACGGCTATTTGCATCGGCCCAAGTTGTACAAAGCGGGTAATCCCGATGACGTTGAGTAGAGTCATGGCGCACAAGAAAAATCCGGCTAATAAAAGGAAGACTCGTTCTCGGCGCTCTTGAAGCTCCGAACCTGAGACGGCTAGCAGGCCATCATGCTGATCACTCACTGTGATCGCCTTGCTCGTCTTTTTGCCACTGCGCTGATGCCCATTGATCAGGGCCAGACGAAACCCGCATTTCCATAGCAACCACACCGAGCTCATTCACGAGCTTAAAATCGCCCAGCAGCTCTTCGAGTAAATAATGGGAGAGCTCTTCAATGGTCACATTGCGAATTGGCAGCAAGATCGTGTCCGTTTTAAGCAAGGGCATTGCAATGTCGTTATGCACCACATTATAGAAATCACCGTCTTCGGTGATCGTCAGATGTGGCGACCGCTCTGCAATCAGGGTGTATTCATCGTAACCGGCACACAATTCCTTGAGCACCTTTTTATAGATTGCATAGTCGAAGCACAATCCATTGTCATCAACTTCCCCGGTGATTTTTACCGCAATACGCACATTGTGCCCATGCAGGCGTTCGCGCGAGGTGGCAGAGAATATGGTGAAATGCGCAATCGAAAAATGCAGGTATTGCTTCTCGATCTCGATCGTAGTGAGCTTTTTCATGGCGGTGTTATACGGCATTTAGCGCGTACAAGCTGTGATGAAACTGGGTCGATTCTAACCGTTCTTGGCGCTCAGAGGAAAGAACAGCGCGGAGGTAGGAGTGAGTGTTCGGTACGCTTGGACGAAAGGCCTATCGAAACCAAACTCTCTCGGCTTCTCACCAAGAGTGTTTGAAGACGTATTTATAGCTACGAGCTAATGCAATCTGCCTGCCTCAACCGCAGCTTCAACCTCTTTGATACGTTGAACTTGAATATCTCGAAAGCTATCCATGCCCGCTTCCACCATTGCACGAGCAACTTCCATTTGATCAAACTGGAGCATTTCTTTCACTTGTGATGAAAAAGAAATCGTGACGAGCTGCTGCTCTGGGTCATCCGAATGACGCAGCGCTATATCGCCGTTTTCCAACTTTACCAATTCTATGACAGGATCAGACATTTGTTACTCATGAATGACGGTTAGACCATTGGAGTAAGTTATAGTGTCCCGCGAGATTAATAACAAGAGCAGAACATCTTAAAATGTGGAAAAAACTGTTAACTGCCGCTGTGCTGCTGGTAATTGCCTTTGCGATCTTTGTCTACTGGAATGTACGCAGCATAGAGCTAGAGACCTTAAGCGATGACTTGCATGTGTTGCGGGGTGTGGGCAGCAATGTAACGGTTCTCAACACCTCTGCAGGGGCAGTTGTGGTTGACTCGATGACCACACACCTGCAAGGCAGGCTGATCAGAGCCAAGGTAAAGGAACTCACGGGGCAAGAAACGGTGTTGTTGATAAACACCCATTACCACCTAGACCATACCCATGGGAACCCGTCTTTTGCACCTGGCACGCGGGTTGTTGCGACCGAACGAACACTTTCGCACCTGCAGGCTTTAGATGCAGGTTTCTGGGAGGGTGACGATGCAAAATTGCTACCGAACGAGACCTTCAGTGATAGCCTAAAATTAGACATCGGCGGCAAAACTATCCATCTTCTGCACCCCGGCCGGGGCCATACCGATGGAGACCTTGTGGTCATTTTTGCAACCGAAAAAGCCGTAGCGATGGGTGATTTGTTCTTTAATGAGCATTACCCGAACATCGACTTGGAGGCCGGCGGCTCAGTGCAAGAATGGTCAGCGACGCTTGACCGCGTGCTGCAAGAATCATTTGAGATCGTTATTCCGGGGCATGGCGCTACCACCGACAGGCTAGGCATCAATGGATTTCAAAGGTTCCTAGGCCAATTAGCCAAAATTGGTCGCTCAGCAGCAGCCGACAAAACTACCTTGGAAGAGGTTTTGAAAACCGATCAATTGACCGCTGACAAAGGCTATTCGCCACTTAGATTCGCAGGCATTTCATTGGGGTTAAACCAAGAGTTTGTGTTACGCAGAGCGTGGGAAGAAGCCACCGGAAATTTTGAGAGAAAAAACTGATGCCCAAGCCAAGCACCATCTTCTTCGATTTGGATGAAACCCTAGTCGAAAACGTGACCCCTATCCAAGAACTCTTTTCAAGCATGTACTTTGAGTTTGAAACACAGCTCGGTGAAGACCAAAAAGACAATTTTTTTGCTGCTTTGCGGCCTCGTATCGGCGGTCTCTGGAACACCATGTTCTTGAGTGAAGACAGCCCCGAGAGTCAGCTGACTAAAGCATTTGGAGAGTCGATAGAGGCATTAGAACGCCACTCAACCGAGCGCGCCAGTGAACTAGGCCGCGAGATGTTTGATCGTTTCTGTGCCACATCATCGGCGAACGTACGCTTACATCCTGGCGCCACCGAAACCTTGGCCGATCTGCGCGAACTTGGGTTTACAACCGGGATCATCACCAACGGCATCGAGCAATTACAGCTTGGCAAAATCGCCGCCTTAGATCTTGCAAATCAAGTAGACCATGTGATTGTTTCAGCGCAAGCAAGGGCGCATAAGCCTGCTAAGAAGGTGTTTGATTACGCCCTAGAAAAAGCAGCCGTAAGCGCCGAGCTGGCGTGGCAAATAGGAGATCACGCGACCAACGATGTCGCTGGTGCTATTCGCGCAGGCATGTCTGGCGTGTTCTTCGACCCCAATAAGGATCAATTAGAGACGGCATTTGCCGAGTTAGAAGTTGATCCAACACACGTCATCCATGCTTTGCCGGAGATACTCAACATTCTCGCCTGATTGATTGAATCCAAATACCAAGGATTGGCATCTAAGCTTTAAAGTTCAATCATTCACCGCTGATCAACGTGCCGACACCTTTATCTGTTAATACTTCAAGAAGTAGCGCATGGTCGACCCGGCCATCGATAATGTGTGAGGTTTTTACACCACCTAAAACCGCTTGCAAGGCGCAATCGACCTTGGGCAGCATTCCGCCCTGGATCGTACCATCCGCTTTCAACGCACTGATTTGCTCGGCATCCAGCCCGGTTAGCAATTCACCCTCTGAGTTCAAAACCCCTTTGGTGTTGGTCATCAAAATGAGCTTTTCAGCGTGCAAAGTGCTGGCCAAGGCACCAGCAACTGAGTCTGCGTTAATGTTAAAGGTTTCTCCTTTCGCATCTGAACCGATCGGCGCCACTACCGGAATAAATCGTTGTGCCTCCAGGGTTTCAACCACGGCGGGGTTGATTGATTCGACCTCGCCCACGTGGCCATAATCCACGTCCACCTTGCCTGAACTCAACTTGCGCGCGCGAATCATGTCACCATCCTTACCGGTCAAACCAACAGCCTTACCGCCGTGGGAATTGATTAAGTTGACGATTTCTTTGTTAACCAAGCCGCCGAGTACCATTTCGACCACGTCCATGGTTTCCGCATCAGTGACGCGTTGGCCATCAATAAATTCGGTGGATTTGCCTACCCTTTTCAAGGTGCCACTAATTTGGGGGCCTCCACCGTGTACAACCACCGGATTCATACCCACCAGTTTCATTAAAACCACATCACGGGCAAAATTACGTTTTAGACTCTTGTCTATCATGGCATTACCCCCATACTTAATGACGATGGTCTTGCCATGAAAGCGTTGAATGTAAGGCAATGCCTCAACAAGAATATTTGCAACCTTTTTGGTGTCCTTACTCATCTTATTTCACGTAGGTGGTTTTTGCGGAGCCCGGAGGCCCGATCAAGTATGCGCAAAGGCTTACTTAAAATTGTTTCATATTCGTGGTCGATTATAGCATTCAGCCGATACTCGAAGGTGGCTGCACGTTTCAGAGTTATCGACACCGATAAATCAGTAATTCACACTAAAATAACAAAAAACAACGCACGATTACGGCAAAATAGCCGTAGCATAGGCCGACTGCACCAGCAGATTTAAAATGAGATCAACACTAATGCAAGCCAACCGCCTTAACCGATTGAATCAGACGCAAAGCGAACCATTTGCTGGAACAAACCAGTTAAAACTAGCAAGCGTGGCTTTGGCGATGTTTATCGCTGGCTGCGGAAGCCAAATCAAACAACTACCCGACAGCGCCGAAGTCACAGTGCCAGAGACCTGGGAAGTACAAATTCAGGAGCGTGATGGCGATGGCGATGGCGATGGCGAAGATACAACCGAAGCGGCTACCGCAGCAGTAGTAGAAGCACCGAAACCAGTTGAAAATGGCTGGTTATCTTCATTCGCCGACCAAGACCTCCTCAAGCACGCGCAGAAAGCGTTAGAAAACAACCCGAATCTACTAGGCTCGGCGGCGCAACTTAAATCAGCCATCGAACAGGTCACGATTAGCGGCGCGCAACTGTGGCCCAGCGTACGAGCAAACTACCGCGATAACGACACCGAAGTGCAAGGCCCAGCCGGCGGCGTCAGCACGGTAAACGGGGTGGCGGTTGATGCCAGCGGCGGTGATGCGTCAGGCGGCACGGTGACTACCGAAGTTCGAACCATCAGTGCAACTTTGGATATTAGTTGGGAAGCCGACATTTGGGGCAAATTAACCCAACGTAAAAAATCAGCGGCTTTAAATGCCAAAGCGCAAGCCGAAACCTTTAAAGCGGCAGAGTTCTCGCTAGCAGCCAATGTCAGCCGTGCTTGGTTCAATTTGATTACCAATAAGCTGCAAGTAGAACTCGCTCAACAACGATTAGAGAGTTTCGAACGCACTGCGGCGCTGATCGACGAGAACTACAAACGTGGCCTGCGCTCCGCGCTCGATGTGTATTTGAGCCGTACCGACGTGCAGGTTCAAGTTTCGAATCTGGCCGATGCAGAATTCAATTTCTTGCAGTCTCTGCGCACCTTCAAGACGTTGTTAGGCGAATACCCAGATTCGAATCTCGAGTTTGAAGCAATCTTGCCCGAGATCAACGAGCCTGTACCCGCAGGCCTACCCGCGGAGCTACTTACTCGACGACCTGACATTATTGCCAGCCAATTGCAGTATGAATCGCAAATTGCCAACGCCAAAGCCGCCAATCGTGACCGCTACCCGAGCATTACCTTTTCGGGTTCCATCGGTGATAGCCGCGATGAGTTCGACGCCCTGTTTGAAAACGACAATATGGTGATGACCCTGATCGCTGGCATTGCCCAACCAGTGTTCTTAGCTGGGCAACTCAAAGCTCGAGAGAAAAGCGCGGTGTATCAAGCTGAAGCAGCCTACGCCTCATTGGTGAATACTACGCTCAATGCGTTTCAAGAAGTAGAAGACTCCTTGTCGCGCGAAGAAGCGCTCAAAGCACAGCACTCAGCGACCAAAGAGGCGGTTAAATTCGCTCAAGGCGGCCTGGATTTAGCCTTGGATCGATATCAATCCGGGATCGAGAACTACACCACCGTACTCGAAGCCCAGAGACGGTTATTTGACTCGCGTCGCAACGAAATCAATATTCGCAATGCCCTGTTACAGAACCGGATTGCAATCTATTTAGCCCTCGGCGGTGACTTTAGCGGAGAGGTTGATCGCGACCCCAGTCAGGACTTGCCGCAAATAACCGCAAAAAACGAATCAACTGAATGACATAATTTCACACTCAAACCGTTACAATAGAGGTCTAAAGAAAGTTTTTACGGGATCACACGAGTGATTCTGCCGCCCCAACCGTAGCAACAAGATGAATAGTGACGATCCATTAAGCTTGGATGATGGCCAGCCTCGCGCTGGCGTGTTGTCAACAGTCAAAGAAATAATCTGGAAGATTCCACGAAAAGTACGCATCGTGGCCACGATCGTGGGTGTGACGTTTATAGCTGTGACGCTTCTCAATGTCTTCAAACCAGAAGCCAAAAAACGCCCTGTACCTGAGACTGTGGTGCGGGTGGATGTAGTGCAAGCCCAGCGCTCAGACTACCCAATTGTGGTGTCTGCCAATGGCACCATCGAAGCTGAGACTCGTGGCAATTTAGTCGCTCAGATTCGTGGGGAAATTGTCGGTATGGCCGATAATTTCAAAACTGGTGGTTCGTTCCAACAGGGCGATGTGCTCATTGAAATTGATACCCGCGACTATCAAGCTGATTTAAGCCGGGCCGCAGCCAGTTTGTCACAAGCTGATGCTGCCTATCGACAAGAACAAGCCAACGCTAAGCAAGCGCGTGAAGACTGGCAACGGCTAGGCAATACCAGCCCCGCGCCCGACCTCGTGCTGCGCAAACCTCAGTTGGCTGCCGCACAAGCGCAGTTAGATTCTGCGAAAGCGGCTTATGAAACCGCACAACTCAATCTGAACCGCACACAAATAACCGCCCCCTACTCCGGCAGAATTATCCGCCGCGATGCGGTGCTTGGTCAGTATGTGGGCGTAGGTACGCCCATCGCCGAGGTGTTCTCAACTGACGGCGTTGAGGTTAGATTGCCGATTAGCCAAGATGAATTTACCCAGCTCGGCCTAGACCAATTTAACCCAGCAACCGATGGCCGCAAGTTCAAGGTGCTGCTATCCGCCACGATAGGCGGCCAGCAGAACAACTGGAACGCCGAAATTACTCGCACCGACAGCACCTTTGATCTCAACACTCGGCAAATTGATGTAATCGCCAAAGTGCAGGACCCATTTGGCAAAGAAAGTTCACAACCGCCACTGAAAATCGGCCAATTCGTGAATGCGCAAATTCAGGGCCGTACCGTCGAGGATGTGTTTGTCATACCCAACAAAAGCATCCGCGAAGGCACTTATACCTACACGGTCAGAGAAGAACGACTCACCAAACAGAACATCGATATCGTTTGGCAAGACGACCAAAACACTTTAGTGCGTAGCGGGCTTAGCGACAATGAATTGGTGGTTACCACGTCGTTGAACAGCACCCTCGCCGGCGCCAAGGCCAAGTTGCCCGACAACTTTGCCCTTGGCGGAGCGACCGCAGATGAAGGTGCGGTAATGGCGGCAGATACCACCTCGACGGAGTCTGAGCCTGCGGAAATGGAGTCAGTTGAAGCCGAGGCTGCGCCTGCCGAAGTGCCCGATGCAGCACAAGCGGAACCCACCGACGCTGGCGAGAAAGCCGCTTCACCAACTGAGGCAGATTCAACACCTGAACCCAATGAATCAACCAGCGAGCTTGAAACCGTAGAGCTGAACAGCGACGGCCAAAGCAGCGCGGCGGTTCAATAAGCCTTGTGCCGCAGGTCGGCCAAGCAGTACCGGGGTTATAAATCATGATCGAGTGGTTTGCGCGCAACCCAGTCGCCGCCAATTTATTGATGGTGACAATCGTCGTGGCTGGGCTGTTATCGGCCGCGCGCGCGATTCCCTTAGAAGTATTCCCCAGCTTTGAAATTCAGGCCGTCAATATAACCACGGTTTACCGTGGGTCCACGCCCGCCTCTGTCGAAGATGCGGTTACTCGACGAATTGAAGAATCGATATATAACCTTGAAGGCGTGGAAGACATCTCGTCGGTATCGTCTGAAGGTGTGTCCTCGGTCACTGCTGAGATTGGCGCCAGCTATGATAAGCGCGAACTTCTCAACGACATCAAGCTACGTGTTGATTCACTCAATACGCTGCCGAGCGATGCAGAACGGCCGGTCGTCTCATTGCGTTCCGATAACCCCGAAGTAATCATGGTGGCGGTTGCTGGCGATATAGCTGCCAAAGCCCTGCGCCAAAACGCTGACCAAGTGCGTAACGACTTGCTCGCTAGCTCAAACATCACACTGGTGGAGTTACTGGGAGTGACCGACTACGAAGTCAGCATTGAGATCAAGCCCGAGGTCCTAGACAGCTACAACCTGACCTTGGAACAAGTTTCGCTGGCAATCCGGCAAGGGGCGGTGGATGTTTCCGCTGGCAATATTAAAACCGAAGACGGCGATGTTTTGGTACGCGCCGACGGTCAAGCGTATACACGCGACGAGTTCGCGCGCATTCCTGTCATCACCGCGCTGGGCGCTGACCCTGTGCTGCTCGGCGATATCGCTACCATCGTCGATGGCTTTGAAGAGCAACCGTTGATCACGCGCTTCAACGGTAAACCGGCGATTATGATTGAGGTGCGTCGTACCGGAGATCAGTCCGCCATTGGCATTTCTGATTTCGTCAAAGACTACATCAGCGATCGTAATGCTCGAAGTGTCGATGGGGTGACGTTGGCCTATTGGGATGACAACGCCAAGATTCTGCGACAACGATTATCAACTTTGGTGAATAGTGGGGTACAAGGCGGCATTTTAGTCGTGCTGCTACTGTCGTTGTTCTTACGCCCCGCGATTGCCTTTTGGGTCTTTTTGGGCGTTCCGGTTTCATTTATGGGCGCGTTCATTTTTATGCCTTTGGTGGGCGGCACGTTCAATATCATGTCCTTGTTTGCCTTCATCACCGTCTTGGGAATCGTGGTGGACGACGCAATCGTGACCGGGGAAAACATATACAGCAGGATGCGTGAAGGTATGGAGCCCTTAGAAGCGTCAATTTTGGGCACCAAACAAATCGCCATTCCGGTGACGTTTGGAATTCTCACCACCATGGTCGCATTCTTGCCAATGGCGAATTTTGGCGCCAATCGAATTGGTTACATAGCCGCGCAAATTCCCATGGTAGTAATCCCAGTGCTGCTGTTCTCGTTGATTGAATCAAAACTGGTCTTACCTTCGCATCTCAGCCACATAAAGCCGCGACCCGCGAACGCCAAGCACGGGTGGCTAACTCGCACGCAAATGGGTATTTCGCGTAGTTTTGAAGAGGCGATTGTTAAGTATTACCGGCCTTTCTTAAAAAACTGTTTGGCGAATAAAGCCATTGTGATTGTCACCTTATTCGCTGTTTCGATCGTTATTACATCAATTGCGGCAACTGGCCATATTCGCTTCACGTTCTTTCCGCGCGTGGAGTCTGAGGAGATTTTCTTCTCACTGGCGATGCCTGACACCACTGGTTTTGAGACGACTGATAAGCACATTAATCATATGGCGTCGAAGCTCGAGGAGCTGCAAGACAAGTATCGAGACCCAGATACTGGCCAGTCGATTATCAAACACATTTTCACTACGACCGGCAGCAGTCAGGGCACGATTAAATCAAGCGTGGGTTCGGTCAACGTAGAGTTATTTGGCCCTGAAGAGCGCCACATCGATATTAAGGCATCGGAACTAGCGAACGAGGCTCGTGCCCTGATCGGCACTATTCCGGGCGCGGAAAAACTCAGCGTCATTGCTGAATTAGGTCGCGGTGGCGAACCCATCAATATCGAACTCTCTGGCTTACCCGTTGCTACCATGAGTAAAGTCGGCGAAGTCGTTCGTGCGCAACTCAACAGTTACGCCGACGTGTTTGATGTGCAAGACACGTTCTCCGGTGGCAAAGAAGAACTCAATATAAGACTCACAGCTAAGGCTCATGCCCTAGGGTTGGACTTGGCTGCACTTGCTAACCAGATCCGAGCGGCTGTTTTCGGATTTGAAGCCCAACGTATTCAACGTGGGCGAGATGAAGTGCGGGTCATGGTTCGGCTGCCAAAGGAGCACCGTTCATCGCTTAATGATCTACAACGCTTGCCGATCCAAGTTAACGCCATGTCAGACCCTGTTGAGCTGGGTGATCTCGCTGTCATTGAACCAGTGCGTAGCCCAACGCGGCTTGTGCGCCTAAATCGCAGCGCCATTGTTAACATCACCGCAGACGTCGATAAAAAGAAAGCCGACGTGCCTGCAATCATGCGCGGCCTGGAGATGACCCTCCAAGAAGAGCGCGAGAAAAATCCCGGGCTTACCTATGCGTTCAAAGGCGAGGCAGAAGAGCAAGCTGAGAACAATGCAGGCTTACGCTCCGGTTCAATTTTAGTTCTGCTGGCGATCTACACCTTGTTGGCCATCCCCTTTAAGTCTTATGCGCAGCCGCTAATCATCATGTCGGTGATTCCGTTTAGTATGGTTGGTGCAATTTTTGGGCACTTTTTGGTTGGCTACAACATGTCTATCCTTAGCTTGGTTGGCATGATGGCATTACTGGGTGTGGTGGTAAATGACAGCTTGGTGTTAGTTGATTACGTAAATCAAAAACGCGCCCAAGGTATGGCGGTGCTCGATGCTGTTCTAGAAAGCGGTACGCGGCGGTTCCGGCCGGTAATATTAACGTCGATTACGACCTTTGCTGGCCTCACTCCACTGCTGTTGGATTCCAGCACCCAGTCTGAGTTTCTTAAGCCAATGGCGATCTCACTTGGCTTTGGAATTTTACTGGCGACGGCGATTACGCTCGTCATCGTGCCCGTCAATTATGTATTAGGCCACCAACTCAAACATGGCAGTATCCGCTTGGCTCGCAAAGCTTGGTCGAACTGGCTCGAGTTTTGGAATCGCGAAGACCCAATCCCGGCAAAACACAGTAAAGATGGGCAATCACTATGATTGAATGGTTTGCACGAAATCCGGTAGCCGCCAACCTATTGATGTTCGCGATTGTTATCGCAGGGTTAACCTCCGCTATCCGCGCTGTACCGGTTGAGACCTTTCCCAGTACTGAGCGTAATCGAGTCATTATCAACACCCAATTTCGCGGCGCGACCCCCAAAACCGTAGAGGACGGGATTACGCTTCGAATTGAAGAAGCGATCGCCGACATTGAAGGCGTGGACGAAATCATCAGCCGCTCCAACGAGGGCAGCTCAAATGTCACGGTCGAGATCGAAGACGGTTACGAAACGCGTGATGTTCTCGATGACATCAAAGTTCGCGTCGATGCGCTAAACACTCTGCCTTTAGATGCGGAAAAACCCAATATTTCGATCAGCATTCGCAACCCCGTGGTTATTTTCGCTGCGATCAGCGGCAACGTGGGAAATAAAACCCTGCGCGAGACAGCAAATCGTTTTCGTGAGGGCCTCCTGACTATCGACGAAATTTCCAACGTTGAAATTCAAGGCATCGCCAATTACGAAATGAACGTTCAGGTGAGCCCGCAGGCGCTGGACAATTACAATTTGACGTTAGCAGAAATTGGCCGCGCAATTCGTTTCGGTGCGGCGGACGTCTCAGCGGGCAATGTGCAAACTCGCGATGGTGATATCTTAATTCGCAGCGATGGCCAAGCGTACACCGCTGAAGAGTTCGCGCGCATACCCATCATTCCCAATACCGAGGGTACGCCAATCACGCTAGGGCAAATTGCCGAAATCGATGATGGCTTTGAGGAAAGCTCACTGCGCACTACGTTCAACGGCGAGCCAGCAGTGATGATTGAAGTGCGGCGCGTTGGTCAACAAAGCGCGATTCAAGTAGCCGCCGAAACACAAGCCTACATAACTAAGTTTCGCTCCTCTCTACCAGACGGCGTTAAAATTGGCGCCTGGGATGACGATTCTGAGTATTTAAAATCTCGTATTGGCGCAGTGATTAACAGCGCCATCTACGGCGGCATTCTGGTCATAATTTTATTGTCCTTGTTTCTGCGTCCAGCGGTCGCGTTTTGGGTCTTTTTAGGCATTCCGGTGAGTTTTATGGGGGCGTTTATGTTTATGCCCTACCTAGGCTCAACCTTTAATGTGGTGACGCTATTCTCCTTTATTTTGGTGCTGGGGATTGTGGTTGACGACGCCATCGTGACCGGCGAAAACATATATCGCAAAATCCGCAATGGTCACGACCCCATGGAAGCATCCATTTTGGGAACCAAGGAAATTGCGGTGCCAGTGACATTTGGAATACTCACTACCGCAGTGGCATTTTTGCCCTTGGTCTTCTTGGGTAACAGCTGGTTAGCCTTTGTTGGTGGTCAGCTGCCTTTGATCGTGATTCCCGTACTATTGATGTCGCTGATTGAATCAAAACTGGTTCTACCAGCTCACCTGTCGCATATCCAATTGCGTACGGAAGACAAAGAGAAATCCTTTTTCACCCGAGTTCAACAGGGAATCTCACATGGGCTTGAACGCTTTGTAGAAAATTATTACCAACCTTTCTTGGCGCGCTGCCTGCGCAATAAAAGCATCACTTTATCATTGATAATTTCGCTAGCCGTTATTGTAGTAGCCTGGGCCTTGCTTGGTTATGTCAAGTATAGTCAGCGACCTTCAATCGAAGGCAGCACGGTTCGCATCTCTCTGACCATGCCGGAATCAACCGGTTTTGAAACCATCGACGGACATATTCAACGCATTTCCGGCGTTCTCGAAACTTTGCGCGACAAGTATACGGACCCTGAAACTGGCGAGAGCGTGGTGATGAACATTCTCGCTACCAGCGGCAGCTCTGGACGATCAATTGCGCCAAATATTGGCCAAGTAAGGGCCGAGCTGCAGCTCGAAGAGAAAAGAGTTTTAGACGTCGGCTCGCGTCAAATTGCCCGCGAAGCACGGCAAATGATTGGCGATATCCCGGGAGCCAAGCAGCTTGGTGTTCGCTCGGCGGTATTTCGTGATAACGCACCGATCAATATTGAGTTAAGCGGTAGCGATCGAGAACGCATGAGTCAAGTGGTGTTGAAGCTGCGTGAGAAAATGCGTGAATATCCTGCCTTGTTCGACATTCAGGATAACTTTAGTGGTGGCAAGGAAGAGCTTAAAATTTACTTAAAGCCAAAAGCCTATTCGCTGGGTTTGACCTTAAACGGTGTTGCCGAGCAAGTCCGACATGCCATTTTTGGATTTCAGGCGCAGCGCATACAACGAGACCGCGACGAAGTTCGCGTTATGGTGCGCTTTCCAAAAGAATACCGCTCCTCGCTCAAAGACCTGAGTCAGCTTCCCATTCAAGTCACCGGTTCTACCGAAGAGGTATTGCTCAGCGAAATAGCAACGGTTGTGCCATTTGAGAGCCCTTCGTCGCTGTACCGACAAGATCGTCGTTCTATCCTCAACGTCACCGCAGATGTCGATAATGACGTGGCCAATGTGCCGTTGATTTTGGCCGAGCTCGGGGACTATTTGACCACGCTCAAAGAATCCTACCCAGACGTAAATTTTCGTTTTGATGGCGAAGCCGAAGAGGCCGCAGAAACTAATCGCAACCTGTTTTTTGGGGTGCTGGTGGTGCTGGCCGCTATTTACGCTTTGCTGGCTATTCCGTTCAAATCCTATGGTCAGCCTTTGATCGTCATGTCGATTATTCCGTTTAGCTTAGTTGGCGCACTATTAGGTCACCTACTTACCGGTCAATCGCTGTCTGGGATGAGCTTATTTGGAGCGCTGGCCCTGATCGGCGTGGTGGTTAATGACAGTTTGGTGTTGGTAGACTACATCAACAAACAACGACAGCGTGGAATGGAAGTCATGCAGGCCGTGCTATCCGCCGGCGCCGTCAGGTTTCGCCCCGTGTTACTCACTTCGATCACCACTTTTGCCGGTGTAACACCCCTCTTACTCGATAGTAGCCAACAAGCAAAGTGGTTGAAGCCAATGGCAACCTCTCTCGGCTTTGGGATTATTTTTGCGACCATTATCACGCTCATAATTGTGCCAATAAACTACATCTTGGCGCGTAATTTTAAGTACTGGGCAATTCGACAATGGCAGCGATGGCTGGAGTATTGGAATCGCGAAGATCAAGTGACTGGTGTAAATCCGCAGCCGGGAGGCGCAAATGATTGAATGGTTTGCTCGAAATCACGTTGCCGCCAACTTGTTGATGGTAACGATTCTGGTGATGGGCCTGTTGGCGCTGCGCAATGATATTGCACTGGAAGTCATGCCCGACTTTAGCTTGCGCACAGCCACCATTACCACTGTGTTGCCAGGCGGCAACCCAACTTCTGTGGCGGAAACAGTGACCACCCGCGTAGAGGAATCTATTGCGGATTTAGTCGGTCTTAAGAAGGTGACCTCACGGTCTGGTGAGGGCGTGTCGACCGTGATCGCGCAAATCGAATCTGGGTATGATGAAAATGAAGTATTGAGTGATATTAAAGTACGCGTAGATGCACTCAATAACTTACCGGCCGATGCAGAACGACCGATCATTCGCTTGGCTGACTTCTTAATTCAAGTGATCGGCGTCGTGGTTTACGGCGAAGTGCCCTTTGACGTGTTGTATCAATCCACATCAGACTTACGTGAAGCCATGCTGCGCGTGGATGGGATCACGCAGGTAGGAGAATTACAAGCGCCGCCACGTGAGATGCATATCGAAGTCGACCCGCCGACCTTACGACAATACAACCTCACACTCGAAGACGTCGGCCAAGCGATTCAACGTAACGCCCTAGACATCTCAGCCGGCAACTTGCGTACGCGAGATGGTGACATTCTGATTCGCGCTAATGGCCAAGCTTATCGCGCCGACGAGTTCTACGATATCCCCATCACCAATTCAGGCGATCGAGTCGTATATCTCCGCGATATCGCCAAAGTAGTTGATGGCTATGTGCTGCAAAAAGTTGAAACACGGTACAACGGCAAACCAGCTATCTCTTTTGAAGTTTACCGAGTTGGTAAAGAGAGCACGATTGATGTTGCCAATAAAGCGCTCGAATTTATGGAGTCTTATGAGAGCAAGCTGCCCGCGGGCCTAAGCCTTGGTACTTATGGGAATACCGCGGTAGTAGTCAATGATCGCCTCTCTACCTTAGTCGACAGCGCCATTCAAGGCGGTCTTTTAGTGCTAATTCTTTTGTCACTATTTCTGCGCCCGGCGGTCGCCTTCTGGGTCGGTATTGGCATACCTGTATGTTTTTTGGGCGGTTTTGCTCTGATGCCGCTGTTTGGCATGTCTCTCAACATGCTGACTATGTTCGCCTTTATATTGGTGCTGGGCATTGTGGTGGATGATGCGATTGTCACCGGTGAAAATATTTACCGCCATCAGCGAGCCGGCATGCCGCCGGCAGAAGCCGCCCTGTTTGGAACCAAAGAGGTGGCAGTTCCGGTTACGTTTGGGGTAATCACCACGATGGTGGCCTTTTCGCCGCTGCTGCTCGTCACCGGCGAAGTCGCCGATCTAGCCAAACAAATCCCCTTGGTGGTGATCCCAGTTCTGGCGTTTTCGCTAGTCGAATCCAAGCTCATCCTCCCATCACATATGAGCACAATCTCGCCACGCGATGAAAATAAAATATCCGGCTTTGGACGTATCCAGCAAGGGTTTTCGCGCGGATTTGAAAACGCCATCATTCGTATTTACCGGCCATTTCTTGAACTCTGTATTCGTAATAAAACCATTACGATTACAACCGCAATATGCGTGTTTATTGTCACCATCATGTCGGCTGGGCAAGGTTATTTGCGAACCTCCTTCTTTCCTGAATTTGAAGACAATGCGATTTTTATTTCCTTAAGCATGCCCAGCACCACAGGGTATGAAACCACCAAAGGCCATGTTGAGCGCATTGTTGGTATTGCCGGGGAATTAGCCGAAGAATACGTTGATCAAGAAACGGGCGAATCCTACTTTAAATATTTCGTGTCCGTGGCCGGATTAGAGATCACGCCCCAAGGTCCAAACTTTGGTACCAATAAAGGCATGATCATTATGGAGTTCATACAAGGCGAAAACGGCCTGCCAGAGGGGTTCTCGATTCGTGAAGTACAAGATCGATTACGTACTCGCATTGGAGATATACCGGGCGTAGAAAAACTGAGTTTAAGTTCAACCTTTGGCGATTTTGGTCGACCTCTGTCTGTGGTATTGAATGGCAATGACGAAGAACGAATCGCAGAACTCGTTGCGGAAATTCGCGAATACCTGCGCAGCTATCCTGGCGTGTTTGATATTCAAGATAACTTCTCAAGCGGCAAAGAAGAGTTGCAGCTCGAATTAACCCCGCTGGCCAATTCATTAGGCTTGTCTCAAGCCAATATTGCTTCTCAAGTCCGCGACGCCGTTTTCGGCTACGAAGCGCAGCGCATACAGCGCGGCGTAGATGAAATCAAAGTGATGGTTCGCTATCCACTTAAAGACCGATCATCAATTAGCGATGTGCAAGATATTCAAATCGCCACCCCTCGCAGCGATGACACCATCCCGCTGACAGAACTAGCGAACTTGAGCTTTGGTAAGTCACCCACCTCGGTATACCGGGAGAAACTGCAGCGTGCCGTCACCGTCAGCGCCAACATCGACATCAACACCTATGACGTTAACGTAATCCGTGCTGATTTTAGAAAATTTTTAGATGAAACCTTCGTGCGCGAGAAAGACGTCAGTTACAACATGGACGGCCAAGCTGAATCTCAGGTTGAGACCGTCAATAGCTTTATTCTCGGCTTCTTTTTCTCGGTGCTGATTATCTACGCTCTGCTGGCCATTCCGTTTAAATCTTTTGGCCAGCCGTTTGTCGTGATGAGTATCATCCCTCTAGCAATTGTGGGAGCGATCTTCGGTCACTACATCATGAACTTGGCCTTTTCCATGTTGAGCATGATGGGTATTTTGGGGCTCACCGGGATTGTTGTTAATGACAGCTTAGTGCTGGTGGACTACATCAACAAACAAAGGGCAAAGGGCTCAGAACTGATGGAAGCGGTGCTCACTGCAGGTGAAATTCGCTTCCGCCCGGTAATGCTCACATCCTTGACGACCTTTGTCGGTCTGCTACCGCTGATGTTGAACAAAAGTACGCAGGCACAGGCGTTAATACCTATGGCCGTCTCTCTGGGATTTGGTATTTTGTTTGCGACCGTCGTCACGCTAGTAATTACGCCAGTTATGTATCTGACTGGACGCAGCTTAAAGCATAATGTTGTAGACCTGAGCCATCGCTTGAAAGGCGCCTGGCTTAGATTTTGGAACAAGCCAGATAACAAACCTGAGGTTGCGTAATTTCTGGCTTAGTGTCACTCTGCAACCATGAACTGGTTTAAACGCAGCGACGGATTTACGCTTATTGAGGTGGTGTTAGTAGTCGCCATCATCGTGATCTTGGCAACTCTGGCTTTACCATCACGGCTGGGTCAAATCACGCAGAAGAGAATCATCGAAACGATAGAATTGGTCGAAGCGTACAAACCAATCATAGAAAACCACTATCGTATTCACGCCGGCACCTTCCCTGCAGATAACCTCGCTGCAGGGCTACCTGACGCTGAAAAGATCCGCGGGAACTACTTACGTAAAGTCGAGATAAGAGACGGGGCCATGCACCTGTATTTGGGGCAAAAACTTTCACCAAAGCTGCACAACAAAATCATCAGTATTCAGCCCGTTTTCGTGGAGGATTCGCTGCAGAGCCCGGTATCGTGGATATGCGGATACAATAAAAAGCCCGAAGGCATGGTAGCCGCGGGAACCAACCTCACAGATTTGGAAAGTTTTTTACTCCCGGGCCGATGCCGCTAGACAACGTCGAGAATCATGAATATTCGCTACTCAATCATATCTCCCATTATGTTCTTGAATGCATCGATCGTCACCGCCGAACCGACATTACCTGATCCACTCGCCGCCGGATGGAATGGCGTAAGCGTCTGCGAAAAACTACACGAAGACGCAAAACAACGAATTCTGAGATGCACTTTCCCGCCAGGCGTGGGGCATGAAAAACACTATCACGTCGCGCACTTTGGTTATGCGCTATCAGGCGGTGAGATGCGTCTGACTGATGAATCGGGCTCGCGCGAGGCAAGCTTAAAAACCGGCAGCAGCTATACCAGCGATGGCACTGACTGGCATGAGGTGGTCAACATCGGCGAGTCGACAGTGCAATATTTAATCGTCGAACCTAAATAAGTTGCGGTGAGCGCCAACGATGCTCACTGGTTCTGATTTGACATCAGAGCCAAAAATTCTTCCACGCTCAAGTTCTTGCCATTCAAAGAGATACCTTGTTCTGATACTTTCAGATCGGTGGAATATTGTTCTCCGTCACGACGGTAAAAACGACTATTGACCATCGCTTGAGCGCCCGCCTCACTGAGCTCAATAAAGTCTGCGGGAATTCGATTTTGCAGCTCAAGCTCAAGCTTGCTGAAAAACGCCTGCGGTTGCACCGACAGCAAAATAAAATCACCGAGAGATAAGTCTTTAAGCAGCTCCAGGTCGAAGTTGAAAGTCAACGGAACCCCTTTGTGGTCGGCTGAAAACTCCACAGAAGAGGTCAAACCAGTGGTCAACAAATCTTCAAGCTCGGGCAACATCGCAATGGCTTGCGCGTTGCGAGAGGATTCCTGTTCATCGCTTAACGCGCCTTGGGTATCAAACTGGGCAAGGGCTTGCAGCCGTTCGGTAATTTCCGCAAGTTCTGCCATCTTGATGCCAGCCAAACTCAGTGACAGCGATAAATCATCAAGCTTGCTGGCTTGATCGCCCTCAGACTCTGTTTGCGACATCGCCGCAACAGACGCAGAAAAGCCAACGCGCAAATTTTCGCCCTCTTCTTCGGCATCGCTCAACAATCGAATATCTTCAATTTGAACCCGTCCATCCGAGTTTGACTCGAGCGTAACACCATCGAATCGAGCTTTAATTTCACCAATTCCGAGTTGGTATTGGTTTACCTGGAAAGACCCTTCCAAGTTAACCGGTTGAAGCTGCATGCCGCCATCTTTACCTGTGGCGGAGAATCCGCCAAATTGACCGAGCAAATCGAACACCTTAAATGATTTGTCGGTAGTGATATCAAAGCGACCAGCGGCAACGCGAAACTCTTCACCTTTTTCATTGGTGATATCAAACTCGTTGAGATCAATACGCTGGGTGACGGCTCCAAACACAGAAACTTCGCCGCCCACTGTGAGAGGATCGAAGCCACCCAGTTCCTGTTCAACAAAATCACTGTAGTTAGGGACATTTTTTGCACGGCATTGATAAGTAAAACTAAGAATACCGTGACGGCCATCACACTGATAAGTAATCGGCTCTGCAAATAGCGCCCGGTACTCAGCTGGAACATTCCATGTAACCTCTGCCGAAGTTGAACGAATGCCTCGATCGTATTCGGCAAAGTTAAGCTGACCGTATTCTTCACCTCTCGAGTTCATCTGGCTCGCTAACTGACCAGTGATGGATTCAGCAACTCGGCCAGTCACGTAGGGCATGCCGAGTACAATTGCGAGGATTGCCACAGCAATGATAATAATTTTATTCATGGTTTGAGTAGGTTAGGCTTATTTGTCCAGCAGTAAGTTCTTTGCTTCATTAATTTGTTTCGCGAGGGCGTCTGATCCGCCGCGATCTGGATGCACTTTTTGCATTAACTTCTTGTGTGCCATGCGAATCTCTTCTGGGGCAGCATCGACATCCACGCCAAGTAAATCAGCGGCCTCTTGCCGAGTCATCGAATGTTGAGTCGGTGCTTGCTGTCCTGGCGGTTGTTTAGCCTGCACATCATCGAAAATCTTTTTGAACAGCGGCACATACTGAGCAATTTGAGCAACTCGCCCAGCAATTGCCAATAACCCTGCAAGCACCCCCATTAACCAGTGCGCGCGGCCCGTTACTACTAATCCCAACGTAACTATGGCCGTCAACCAAAGCGCAGATTGACGAAGAAATTTTTTGCGCTTCTCTGCGGGAACCTTCTGCCAACGCCTTAGCCAGTACAGAGCGCCGCCGACGGCGAGTACCAGTAACAGGGAATAAATCAAAACGTTAGCTCGGGTTAAAAAAAGAAGAAGGGCTCAAGCTGATATAATAAGGGCTTCTTAGCCGTATTTAAACAAAACTCTTTCGACGCGCACGGATAACGAGATGCCCCCCAGGATTGCTGCCGACTTACTCGACTATATTGATCGATCGCCCACTGCCTTTCATGCTTGTCACAATTTGCATGAACTCTTCAAAGAGGCGGGCTTTGAAACTCTAAAAGAATCTGCTGATTGGAACTGCAAACCCGGAGGCTCTTATGTAGTCACGCGCAATGATTCCTCAATTATTGCATTTAAACTTGGGCAAGACCTCAGCAACGGCCTACAGATGATTGGCGCACATACCGACAGCCCGTGCCTAAAGATCAAACCCAGCCCCGAATTCAGCAGCCATGGTTACCAACAGTTAGGGGTGGAAGTGTATGGCGGTGCCCTGCTCCACCCTTGGTTTGATCGCGACCTTTCCATTGCTGGCAGAGTGAGTGGGGTTGATAAGTCGGGCGCGCTGTTCGACCAACTCATTGATTTCAAAAGCCCGCTCGCGGTAATCCCTAGCCTAGCGATTCATCTAAACCGAGAGGTCAACAAGAGTAGCTCGGTGAATGCGCAAACGCAGATGCCTCTTATTATTAATCAAGCTGAGCAACTCGATTTCAAGGCGCTGTTGTTGAGCCAATGTAATGACCAAGCCGATCGGATATTGGATTTTGAGCTGTCATGCTATGACACACAAGCCAGCAGTTTTGTTGGCTTAGATCAGGAATTTATTGCCGCATCACGCTTAGACAATCTGTTGAGCAGTTACGTGGGCGCCAGAGCGCTTATTGATTCAAACGAGGGCAATGCGCTGTTTGTTAGCACCGACCACGAAGAAGTTGGGTCGACATCAGCATGTGGCGCGGCAGGCCCGTTCTTGCGCTCTGTATTAGAACGCGTTTGTGAGTCTCCCACTCAACTAACCAAACTCATTGATGCTTCAAACTTGATCAGTTGCGACAATGCGCACGGCGTGCATCCAAACTTCAGCGATCGGCACGACAAAAACCACGGCCCAATTCTGAATGCTGGCCCGGTCATCAAAATCAATGCCTCACAACGCTATGCTAGCAACAGTCGTAGCTCGGCACGTTTTCAACAAGTTTGCGAACAAGCTGAGGTGCCAGTGCAGCATTTTGTGATGCGTTCCGATATGGCTTGCGGCAGCACCATTGGCCCAATTACCGCTGGGGAACTTGGTATAGAAACACTCGACATTGGCGCAGCGCAATGGGGCATGCATTCTATTCGAGAGACTGCTGGCAGTGCTGATATCGAGTATCTATATCTGGCTTTGCTCGCTGGCATCAATATGCGCTGAACACGCTCGCGTGAACCGTTCTCCGGAGTCCGCTAGAATGGTCGATCTTTCATTAAGCCAAGTTGGTCTAATCAACTCACAACCTCGAGGTTCTCGCTAAGCATGCAAAGCTCTTTAATCGACCAAGGAATCAACCTTATGCTTTATGGGGTGGGCACGGTTTTTATATTTCTAACCTTATTGGTTGTGGCGACCACTCTGATGTCTGCCTTGGTCCAACGCTTTGCACCTGCATTAGCACCTCAAGCAGAAGAATCACACCAAGCAGATTCGCACTCTGCGCATGATCAACCCAGCGAACAAATACTCAAAGTGATTAAGCTCGCAATTGCTCAACATCGCAAAGGAACATAGAAAGCCATGAATTCTACGCAAAAGCTTGGCATTACTGAGGTTGTACTCAGAGACGCCCACCAATCCTTACTCGCGACCCGCATGCGCATCGACGACATGCTGCCAATCGCAGAGAAGTTGGATCAAATTGGATTTTGGTCGATGGAATCATGGGGTGGCGCAACTTTTGATTCTTGTATTCGATATCTCGGCGAAGACCCATGGGATCGCATCCGCGAGATCAAAAAAGCCATGCCAAACACGCCTCAGCAGATGTTATTCCGCGGGCAAAATATTCTTGGTTATCGGCACTACGCTGACGACGTAGTGGATAAATTTGTTGAACGTTGCGCGGTCAACGGCATTGATGTGTTCAGAGTTTTCGACGCGATGAACGATATGCGCAATATGACGCAAGCGCTAAAAGCGGTCAAACAGGTGGGCAAACATGCTCAAGGCACGATCTCTTACACCGTCAGCCCGGTACACAATATTGATTTGTGGGTGAGCATGGCCAAGCAGTTAGAAGATGCCGGTGCCGATTCAGTGTGCATCAAAGACATGGCCGGTTTGCTGCGGCCCTATGTTGGCTATGAATTGGTTAGCCAACTTAAGCAGGCCCTGGATATTCCCATTCAACTGCACGCGCATGCCACTACCGGCCTGTCGACGGCAACAATCACTAAATGCGTTGAGGCTGGAATCGACAACGTGGACACATCCATCTCTTCGATGTCGATGACCTATGGTCACTCAGCAACCGAATCGGTTGTCTCGATTTTCGCTGACGGCGAACGAGATACCGGTTTGGACATCGTAGCCCTCGAAGAGATCGCCGCCTATTTTCGAGAGGTGCGTAAGAAGTACGCGGAGTTTGAGGGGTCACTACGCGGTGTTGACTCGCGAATCCTTGTAGCGCAAGTACCAGGCGGCATGTTGACCAATATGGAGAGCCAACTACGCCAACAAGGCGCCGAGGATCGTCTTGATGAAGTACTGACTGAAATCCCCAAGGTAAGAAAAGACTTGGGCTACATCCCCTTGGTCACACCCACGTCGCAAATTGTCGGTACCCAGGCAGTCATCAATGTCTTGATGGGCGAGCGCTACAAAAGCATTGCCAATGAAACCGCTGGAGTTCTGCGCGGCGAGTACGGCGCGACGCCCGCTCCAGTAAACAAGGAACTGCAAGCGAAGGTATTAGATGAAGGGCAACAGGCGATTAGTTGTCGACCAGCGGATTTGCTCGAACCCGAGCTGGAAGACTTGACCAAGGAGTTTCAAGCGCTAGCGGCCGAACACTCTTTGTCGAGCAAATCAGGCGAAGCTTATATCGATGATGTTTTAACCTATGCCTTGTTTCCCCAGGTCGGTCTCAAGTTCCTTGAAAATCGCAATAATCCGAGCGCGTTCGAGCCCACGCCAACAGGGCGTCCGGCAGCGCCAACCAATGATCAGGGCGATGCCATTTACACCATCGAAGTTGAGGGTAAAAGCTATACCGTGACGGTCAACGAAGGTGGCGACTTAACCGGGTTAACTGAGCTAAATAGTCAGAAACAAACCACCAGTTCCGCTCAGCCAGCAGCAAGCGGCGGTGAACCTATAACCGCACCATTGGCGGGCAATGTAGTGAAATTGGTTGCGCAGCCAGGCCAACAAGTAAAGGCGGGTGACACAGTGATGATACTGGAGGCCATGAAAATGGAAACTAATGTCAGCGCTCCCAAAGATGGCACAGTCACCAGTTTTAATGTGACGGCAGGCGATACCGTAGCCACTGGCGACGTACTACTCAAGATTGGATAAACAACAGCATGGAAAATCTCATTAGTCTTTGGCTAAGTTCAGGCATTGCCCAGCTGCAGTTGGGCCAATTATTTATGCTGTTGGTTGGTTTCGGCCTGCTATTTTTGGCAATTCGCAAAGGCTTTGAACCTTTGCTGCTGGTTCCCATCGGTTTTGGCACCCTGCTAGCCAACATTCCTGGTGCAGGTTTCGAACTCGCTCCTGTATACGACTCCATGGGGCACTTAGAAAGCCCTGGAGGTTTGCTTTACTACATATATTCGGCCGGCATAGAAACCGGCCTGTTCCCGCTAATCATATTTATGGGTGTTGGCGCGATGACGGATTTTGGACCCTTGTTAGCCAACCCGCGAACATTGCTACTCGGCGCGGCCGCTCAAGTGGGTATTTTTACAACCGTGCTTGGCGCGGTGACGTTGGGGCATTTTGGAATTCTCGATTTCAGCCTTCGCGACGCCGCTTCGATTGGCATAATCGGCGGCGCAGACGGGCCCACCGCGATCTTTGTTACCAGCAAATTGTCACCTGAGTTGTTAGGCGCGGTTGCCGTAGCGGCTTATTCATACATGGCGTTGGTGCCAATTATTCAACCACCCATTATGAGAGCGCTTACCACGCCAGAAGAACGCCAAATCAAGATGGAGCAATTGCGGCCGGTCTCACAAACGGAAAAAATTGTCTTCCCATTAACCCTATTAGTGCTGGTGGCTTTCTTACTTCCTGATGCGGCACCATTGCTCGGCATGTTTTGCTTCGGTAATTTGATGAAGGAGTCAGGTGTGGTAAACCGCTTGAGTGACACCACACAGAATGCCTTGATCAATATTGTGACGATTTTTCTTGGCCTTGGCGTTGGCTCAAAGATGAGTGCCGAGAAATTTCTCAATTGGGAAACGCTGGGAATTTTAGCCTTAGGCGCAGTCGCTTTTTGCATAGGCACCGCTGCCGGAGTGCTAATGGCTAAATTGATGAATGCCCTCTCGAAGACCAAAATCAATCCATTAATCGGTGCTGCCGGCGTTTCTGCAGTACCCATGGCGGCAAGAGTTGCGAACAAAGTTGGGCTAGAAGCCAACCCGCAAAACTTTTTATTGATGCATGCAATGGGCCCGAACGTGGCGGGTGTTATCGGTTCCGCCGTCGCTGCCGGCGTCATGATTAGTTTAGTTTCAGGAACGTAATGAGAGAAATATGATTTATCAGTTAGACGAGAAAAAACCGGTGCTGGCCGAAGGCTGCTTTGTGGCCGAATCGGCCGACCTGATCGGGTCAGTAGTACTCGAAGAAAATGCCAGCGTTTGGTTCAACTGCGTGCTCCGTGCTGACAATGAACCCATTGTTGTCGGCAAAAACTCCAACGTTCAAGATGGCTCCGTATTACATGTCGACCCTGGTTTTCCCTTACACATCGGTCAAGGTGTAACCGTGGGGCACAAGGTAATGCTGCATGGTTGCACAATCGGCGACAATACCCTTATCGGCATCAATGCCGTTGTGCTTAATGGCGCTAAGATTGGCCAAAACTGCATTATTGGTGCCAATGCTTTGCTGACTGAAGGAACAGAAATACCAGATGGTTCGATGGTTTTTGGCTCGCCCGGCAAGGTGGTCAAACAGCTGGATGAAAGCGTGATCGAAATGCTCAAACAAGGTGCGGATTATTACGTGGCCAACGCAAATCGCTATCAGAATGGCTTACGAGCGCTGGAGCATTCCTAACGGCATGCCAATGGCAGCTAAACTCAAACACCGCATTAGCACTGTGATTGGGACCGGAGCCGGTTTATTGATTTTGGTGCTGACGGTGTTTTTTGTGATTCGGTCGCTATCAATTCTAAATGGCGAATTGAACCCAGATGAATTTGAGATACGGTATTTGAATCACCCCGTTGTCTCAGCCTTGCATATGCTGTTCGGCATTGCTTTTGTGGCGCTTGCGCCTCTGCAGTTTTCAACTAAATTCCGCGCGCGCAACCCCAAAATTCATCGCTGGTTGGGCCGCTTTTTGTTGCTCGCGGTTGTAATTACGGCGATTTACGGAATTGTCGCAGCGGCCGTCATGCCGGTTTTTGGTGGCTTAGCAGGAACCACTGCCAGCTGGGTTTTCGGCTCATTATTTATTGTTTGCGCTGCCTTCGGATTTTGGAACGCACGACGAAAACGCTTCGCCCAACATCGCGAGTGGATGATCAGAACCTTTGCCATTGGCCTAGCCGTTGGTACCCAACGCATTGTGTTAGCGCTGCTCGCTTTTTTTGGTGGTTATGGGTTTTATGAAAGTTTTGGCGTGGCGCTGTGGATAGGTTTCACTTTTAATATGATCGTGGCGGAGACTTGGATTAATCTAAGCCGCAAATAGCACTAACTTGAGAGACAAAAAATGGAAGCGGCTACTTTATTTGATCTATGCAGTAAATTCGTTTGGATTCCGTGGCTTATGCTGGCCTTGCTGCCACGTTGGGAATGGACTCGCAAACTAATTTTTCATGCGTGGATACCCATGCTGTTAGGGGTTGCCTATTTAGTCGCTTTTTACTATGCCTGGCCTTTTGCAGAGGACGGCAATTTCAGTTCATTGGCCGGGGTGATGGCTTTTTTCCAAGACCCGTGGTTGGTGACGGCCGGATGGATTCACTATCTTGCCTTTGATCTCTTTATTGGAGCCTGGGAAGTGCGAGACGCGCAAAGACGCAATGTAAATCACTTGCTGGTTGTGCCATGCTTGTTCCTTACTTTGATGGCCGGGCCGGCGGGCTTGCTGCTGTATTTCGCGATCCGAGGCTTGGCGAGTAAATCTCTCTCAACCGTTGAAACCTAAACGGAGATCACTATGAAGTTAGGCGCCTTTTCACACAGCCTTGCCGTGCAAGATTTGCAAGCATCGAAAACCTTCTACGAAAAGCTGGGCTTTGAAGTTTTTCATAATCAAGAAGAACACGATTGGCTGATCATGAAACACGAGTCTGTAGTCATTGGATTGTTTCAAGGCATGTTCGATAAGAACATCATGACATTCAACCCAGGTTGGGATAACAGTAGTCAAGAAGTTGAAGATTGGACCGATGTGCGAGAAATTCAAAAGCATCTGAAGGCTGCCGGAATAGAGTTTGTCACGCAGGCCGATGAAGAAAGCCAAGGCCCTGCTAGCTTTCTAATTACAGATCCGGATGGCAATCAGATCATGCTAGACCAGCACCGCTGATAGCTCACAGGGCTCGAACACCTAGCCCTCGTAGAAGACTATCTCAGCAAACTTAGCTCAGTATTTTCGGCTGCCAAACCTTCTAGTAAATACTTGCATGCCGCGGCTCTGTCAGCCTCTGTATTGCCTAATTTGCATTCGAAGAATTGGCTAACAGCCAAAATCGTTAAACGATGTTGATGCAATGGATTGATCGCTCTAGGGAGTGGGTCCATAGTACATAATCCCGCAGTGTCGCGCGGTACTACGCCTTCTTCCACACTACCGATTTTTTCAAACCATCCATTACTGGGTCGCTCATCAACCTTGTCTTTAATAGCAGCGCACCCAAGAGAGTCGGGATTATCAAACCATCGCAGCCACTTGGCGGTATCTGAAAAACCTGCGTGAGAAGCACCATCCATTGTGAGTAATAGCGACTTATCAACTCTATCTCGAATATCTTGTGCGTTCACGTCGTAGGGCACGATGGCATCCTGCGGCGTCGCAATCATCATAAAAGGTATCCGTCTGTGTTCAAAAAAGCGCTTGGCAAACATAAAACTCGGCCCGGCGATCGACACAGCGGCTTTGATTCTCAAATCCGCATATCGAGGGTGATATGCGGCCAGTGTGGTTGTCATTCCACCCAGCGACAAACCGGCAGCGACAATTCTTTCGGGGTCTATTCTCTGGTATAGCTCGCTGCCTTGCTGTTGATTTTCTTTGAGCAAAGTATCAATGATAAAACTGACATCAGCAGGCTGATTGACAACATCTTCGGCAAAAGCGCCGCCAGGCGCATTGTAGTTAGATAGCGGGAATGTCGGCGCTGCAACCACATATCCTTGGCTGGCGAGATACTCTGCCAGATACGTTCCACCTTTACCGTGCGACATAAATCCGTGGCTGTACACTAATAATGGCTGAAGCGAACTCAATTTCTGCCTGGGTCGCCAAACATAAAGGTCAAATTCTCGTTGACTAGAACCTGGGTAAGAACCATTCGGGTTGGTTGAACGACTGGCATCAACCAACCGACGTTTGCTGGACGTCACTTCGAGTGGCTGCCTGGCTAACAATGCTGCGCTCTGAGTACCAACAGGGAGGTCAGCTGGGGTGTTGCCAACATTTAGATATACGAGTAGTGCGGCAGACACTAAAAGGAAGGCTACAATGGCTGTTTTCATGGTTTGGAATTGATCGTCACTAAGGCGCGAAGATTAGTATAGTCGATCAAGTCTGAATTCTTTCGATGCACTTTAACCACCATATGGGGCTAAAAGCACATTATGTTGACCGGTATTAACCACATTACTTTAGCGACTGATAACCTCGATAGGTCAGTCGAGTTCTACCAGCTGCTCGGTTTCACAGTGAATGCAATCTGGAATCAAGGTGCTTATTTGTCGCTCAATGGATTATGGCTTTGCTTGAGTTTAGGTGAAGTGGATGTTCGCAGCGACTACAGTCATCTAGCATTAGGTATTGAAGAAGCGGATTTTGAAGCTTTTTCAGCACTATTAGATACTCACAACGTTCCCCTGTGGAAAGAGAATTCCAGTGAAGGCCAATCGATCTATTTTCTCGACCCCAACGGACACAAACTAGAAGCACACTGCGGAACTCTTGAGAGTCGATTAAAATCTATACGTAATGCGCCCTACGATGGTTTACGCTTTATTGAAACAAGCACGGGCTATTAGTGCGGCAACAAACATCTCAATCCAGGCTAAGGGTAAAGCGATTGTTAGCACTTTAATGCTGGTCAAGTTCATATTCCAAAGCCCTAACCAAAAGATTATAAAAACCGTTAGCCAAATCAACGTAGAAGCAAGTAAAACTACTTTTTGAGTCGGCGTCCACAGTAGATAACACATCCAAAAGATCGTCGTACTGGTGAAGACCAGTATCAAATCCCATACTCCCCAGCTAAGGAAAACGATCATATTCATTGGCGCAACATCTGGCACCATGGCTAAAAAATCTCGCATTAGCGGCATCACAAATAGAAAATAGCGAAAGATTTCGGATGCATTTATCCATACAAAATTAATTGCTAACGCCAAAAAGAAATTGGCCGTGAAAAGTGTATTCGACATTCGATTGGAAGCGTTCATGCCAAACTCCGTGCAAGATTCTTAAGATAGGTCGATGCCAATTTTCGCAGGTGATCGCAATTCGGCTCAATTCTAGAATGAGCCCAAAGACCGGTTGTGAATACCACGAGCTCTTCAGCCAACTCTTTTACATGCATAGGCTTTTCTTCCGCTCGTATTGCATTGCCAATAGCAGTAGTAAATCCCTTAAGCAAGCGCTGGTTGTGATGTTTCACTTTCTCAGCGACGGCTGCATTATGTGGCGCCACCTCAGTTGTCGAATTACCGACAAAACAACCTGGCCGTGGTGTGGAAGTCTGTTCAGCCAAACTAATTTGCTGCTCGAAATACGCAGCTATTTCGTCCAATCCTGCATCCGAGTGTTCCAGCCGACGAAGTGCCGGCGTAACGACGAGATTCTGATATTGATCGAAACACGCAACAAATAAAGCCAACTTACCACCATAGTCAGCGTAAATACTCTTACGACTAACTCCAGTTGCCTCTACCAACTCAGCCATTGATGTCGCTGCATAACCATTGGCCCAAAATACGCCAAGCGCTCTTTGCGCAATGTCATCTGACGTATAACTTTTGGTCCTTGGCATGCGGCCATTTTAAGAGAATAATCATTCTCTTTCAATCAATATTTAGATTTTTCTATGCTCGAAAATAGTAAGTATCGACGAAGGCTTTGTAATCTGCCGTCGTGATGCGGTCTAAAACGCACTCACTCGCCGATTTTTTTCAGCTCTATCGTCAAGTCGCCAATGGCCTTTTTTGTTAGCCCCTCAAACGCGTTAGATAAGGCACGATCAAAACTAAGCTGCGCCTCTGCCAGCTTGACACGCCCCGCTTCACTTGGGCTCACCATACTCTTACGAGCATCACGTTGATCGCTTCGTTTCTCAACCAGACCAATTTTCTCCATTGGCAGCAGCAGCCTTGTCACGCCCGATGCCGTTAGCCCCATCAATTCAGCTAGCGCTGTTCTGGTCATGGTTTGTTGCTCCGCAATTGCGAGGTAGTGCAAAGCCAAAAATTCGCTAACACCCAAGCCGTGAACCGCGCCCAAACTCGCCTCTAATTTTCTATTTACTCGTGCCTGACACTTATTCAAGCTGGCATAGAGTTCGAAATTCGATTTCATGTGTATATATTTGATATGTATTTGACTTATCAAGCATATATCAAATAGTTGATCAGTCAAACAAATATTCCAGATGCGATTTGCGATAGATTTCTAACTCAGAACAGCGACACTTTTGACTTGAGCGAACACTTCTTTACCAATCGCTAAATCGAGGGTTTGCGCCGAGAACTTGGTGACCCGGGAGATCAGAACTTGTTCGCCCACCTGTAGGCTGATCAACATCTGCGCTGCATCAATATCAACCATATTGCTGATGGTGGCAGGAAGTATGTTGAGGATACTCGTGCGTTCTTGCCGGTCCAAAGTGATACTGACATCCCGAGCAGCAATTCTGATACGAACTGGGCCATCACCGGTCAATGGCGCGCCGATTACCCTTACCTCACCACCACTAAAACTGAGCCGGTTTAATGAGTTGACCTGATCGTACTCAGTAACTCTAGCGACGATAACGGCTTCTGCATCTTCTCTAGCTGCCAGCGGCAGGTCTAGCCGAGTCAGCATTTTTCCAAGCGGCCCGTATCCTAAGATCTCACCTCGCTCAAGTAACACCAAAAAATCTGCGATACGCGCAACCTCATCAGTGGCGTGGCTGACGTAAATCACTGGGATTTTTAGATGGTCATGCAAGCGTTCAATGAATGGCAAAATTTCATTGCGCCGATCGACATCAATTGCGGCTAAGGGTTCGTCCATCAGCAACAAAGAAGGGTTAGAAGCCAAGGCACGAGCAATAGCAACGCGTTGTTTTTCGCCACCAGAAAGCGATTGTGTATCACGATTTAAGAGCGGGCCCAAGTCGAGCATGTCGATGGTCTCGGTAAAGCTTTTGTACTGGTTATCCTTCGCGCGATTCATCGCATATTCGATGTTACCCATAACATCAAGATGCGGGAACAAACTGGGCTCTTGAAATACGTAACCGATGCCACGCTCATGAGCAGGAACAAAAACCGCCTCGTTCTGCCAAATGGTTTGATCAAATTCAACTCGGGCTGAATCGATTTTTTCTAGCCCTGCTATTATCCGTAAAAGCGTCGTTTTCCCCGCGCCGGATGGCCCGAATAGAGCCGTCACTCCGTTGCTGGGCAGGGCAAGATCGAAATCTATCGTCAACGCCCCGCGCTGCGTTTTCAGACTCAGAGCAATGCTCATTAAGACACCAGGCTAGCCTGCCCAGGGCGTTTTCGATTGTACCGGTAAACCAGCACCAGCAGAAAAAGCGAGAGCAGCAAGATACACGCAGCCAAAGCGTGGGCCTGACCATATTGCAAACTTTCCACGTGCTCATAGATTGCAATTGATGCCACTCGCGTTTCTCCGGGGATATTTCCTCCTATCATGAGCACGACCCCGAACTCTCCAAGTGTATGAGCGAAGCCAAGCACAGTGGCGGTTACCAAACCAGGCTTGGCCAGAGGCAAAATGACGCTTCCAAAGCGATCTAATGGCTTGGCTCCCAAGGTCGCCGCTACCTCGAGTGAGCGGCGATCAATCGCTGCGAAGGCGTTTTGCAATGGCTGTAACACAAACGGCAGAGAGTAAACCATCGACCCAATGACCAAACCAGTGAAGGTAAACGCCAGAGGTCGGCCGCCAGCGGTTTCAAGCGTGCCTCCAATAAAGCCGTTTGGTCCTAGCGCTAGCAATAGATAAAACCCTAGTACCGTGGGTGGCAACACCAGCGGCAAGGCAACCAAACTCTCAAGCAAGTATTTAAAGCGCCACTGAGTCCGAGATAACCACCATGCTAAAGGAATCCCTACTACCAATAACAACACTGTGGAAACGGTTGCTAACTTCAGCGTTGTCCAAAGCGCTATCCAATCACCATCAGAGATCATTGTGTCACCCCATAACCTGCCTGCTGAATTATGTGCTTGGCCGGATCACTCTGTAAAAAGTCAAAAAACGCGCTGGCTGGCTCAGAATCACTCAGCTGCAGCGCTTCTTGCACGATTGGCTGATAGAGATCTTGTGGCACCAACCAAACGCCGGGCTCATCTGGTTGTTGGCTGGACAATATTTGCGCCTGGGCAATTAAACCTAGGTCTGCCGCACCACTGGCAACGAACTGATAGGTTTGCGCAATATTCTCTCCCATAACAAGCTTACCCTCAGTATCTACACCAAGGCTTTTAATTGTTTGCTCGGCCGCGCGCCCGTAAGGCGCTAACTTTGGGTTGGCAATAGCAATATACCGATAACCACTCTGCAAGGACTGCAAGGCCTGTTGGGAAGACTTCGCCTTTGGATGCCACAAAACAAGCCGGCCGAGAGCATAGATGGCGCGGCGATTCTTAACACCGATACCCTCTTTTTCTAAAGCCATCGGTCGTTCGCTGTCCGCGGCTAAAAACACATCAAACGGTGCACCGTGCTTAATTTGCGCGTGATGCTTGCCGGTAGAACCTGCGCTCAGCAAAACTCGATGTGAACTGGAGTCTTCAAACTGGCGGGCTAATTTTGCTGCGGTGGGATAAAAGTTACTCGCGACCGCCACTTTAATGTCCGCCGCTGAAGCAAGACACCAATAACTAAGGCAGCAGGTAATTGATAGGCTCGCCAGTAGCGATCGCATGATAACGTGTTTTCTTCGCTCTTTTTCAGAGCGGGTTTGATTTAGGTCATGCGGCCCGGCGCGCGGCCTCGACACTCGACCGCGCCAATGCATTGAGCAACGCATTCAATGTAGCGCCCAACATATCACGGCTTTTACCAGCGCCGCAAACGCGCTGTTGACCCACGCTAATTTGCACATAAGCCATGGCTTCAGACGCTTCATCAGCCCCAAGTGTATGTTCGTTGTAATCAATAATAACCAGAGGTTGCGCAATGTGCTTACTCAGGCCCTCGACAAAGGCTTCCAACACACCACGACCTTGCCCCTGAATAGAAATTTCAGCGCTTCCATCAAGCAAGGTTGCTTCCATGGAATCTACACCGTCTGCTCTTGTTACTTGATAACCGTTCAGCTTCATGGGCGCTTCTGGTGCCAAGTAGGTGGCAACGAATAAGTCATGTATTTGCTCGGCGCTTACTTCTGCCTCCGTAGACTCCGCTTCTCTCTGTACGACTGGGCTGAAATCCACTTGCAACCAACGCGGCATTTTGATGCCATGCTCTTGTTGTAAGACATAAGCTACGCCGCCCTTACCCGACTGAGAATTTATACGGATAACTTCCTGATAGTTGCGGCCGAGATCACGTGGGTCAACTGGCAAGTAAGCGACTTCCCAAGGTTCTCCTTCTTGGTACATAGCCAAGCATTTATTAATTGCGTCTTGATGGCTGCCAGAAAATGCGGCAAACACCAACTCGCCCGCATAGGGATGGCGCGGGTGAACTTTTAGAGCTGTGCACTTCTCAACCACATGAATAATTTTATCCATGCGTGAAAAATCCAACTTTGGATCAACTCCCTGGCTATAAAGATTCATTCCCATCGTAACGATATCCATATTTCCAGTCCGCTCGCCATTGCCCAACAAGGTGCCCTCCACCCGATCGGCTCCCGCAAGTACACCAAGCTCTGATGCCGCCACACCGCAACCTCGGTCGTTATGCGTATGCAAACTGATGGTCAAAGCATCACGATGTTTAATGTTATCGCAGAACCATTCGATTTGATCCGCGTAGACATTCGGCGTTGCCACTTCAACGGTGGCCGGCAAATTAAGTGTGACCTTCCATTCTTTAGTGGGTTGCCAAACATCAACCACCGCATCGCAAACTTCGACGGCGTAATCAATCTCAGTGCCGGTAAAACTCTCTGGAGAATACTGAAAATGCCATTCAGTATCGGGTTGTCGCTCGGCGTGCTCTTTAACCCAAGTTGCGCCGCTTACGGCTATGTGCTTAATTTCATCGCGCGACATCTTAAATACTTGCTCGCGCTGAACGGTTGATGTTGAGTTGTATACATGCACGATGGCGCGCTTTGCGCCCACCAGGGATTCATAGGTGCGCGCAATGAGTTCCTCGCGTGCCTGGGTCAACACTTGGATGGTGACATCATCGGGAATCCGATCTTCTTCAATCAGTTTGCGCACGAAATCGAAGTCGGTTTGCGACGCCGCAGGGAACCCCACCTCAATCTCTTTAAATCCGACCTCTACCAACATCTCAAACATCTCTAACTTTTGCGACGGCGTCATCGGATCAATGAGCGCTTGATTGCCATCGCGCAGATCGACACTACACCAGGTTGGCGCTTGCTCTATTACGCGGTTAGGCCAGCGACGGTCGGCCTTATCCAGCCTTACGAATGGTTTGTACTTGTTGGCGTTAAACATTTGATACTGCTGAGTCTGTGTTGGTGTGCCTCAATTATACGTCTGAACAGAGAGTGAAGATGCCTAATATACAAAGCGAAATCGCTTCTAAATAGTGATTATCTTCAATATATTTGATTTAATAGTTTTATTATCTATTTAGACTCGTATTAGAAGTCATTAAATGCAAAAACTGGACAAAACCGATAAGCAGATCATCGCCGCTCTACAAGCAAATGCACGCATTAGCAATCTAGACTTATCAGCGGCCGTTAATCTCTCACCAACACCCTGTGCTAGACGCGTAAAACAGCTAGAGGATGCTGGGGTCATCACAGGCTACCACGCCGCCATTGACCCCGAAACGGCTGGTCTCAGCCTAACCGCACTGGTGAGTGTAACAATGGACAAACATACGGCTGATCGTTTTGAAAAGTTTGAAGCCGCCGCCGCCGAGCTCCCTGAAGTAATTGAATGCTATGTGGTGACCGGACAAGACGCGGACTTTTTGATTAAAGTTTTGATTCGAGATATGCGACACTATGAGGAGTTCTTGTTGCGCAGGCTCACAAAACTCGAAGGCGTTAGCGGCGTTCATTCAAGTTTTGTATTGCGTCAACCAATAAATAAAAACGAACTTCCCCTGTAAATCTAAGTCGCCGTAAGAGCGTTCGCGGGGAACATCTTCTCGGTTAAAAATGATTAAAAAATTACTGCTATTTATAGTGGCTCTCCCTGTTGTCGCATATCTTGGGCTACATCTAAGCGGCAACGGCTTCTTTATCAATGCTCTCGAGCGTACTTACCTAAAGGGCCACGCAACAGCCAATATCAATGATCACGAGGCCTTCAATGTTGCGGTAATCGAAACCGGCACTCCTCAGCCGTTGGCTCGCGGGCAGAACTACAACGCCAGCGCGCTGACCACCGAATTCCGCAAAGAGCTAGAAGACACTGGCACCGCTGGTTACCTAGTTCTCCACAACGGCGAGATTGTTAGCGAACACTATTTCAATGGCTACGACGATCGCAGCCAAACCAACTCGTTTTCAATGGCTAAAACGGTGTTGACGCTGTTGGTTGGAATTGCGATCGAAGAAGGGTTGTTGCAAGGACTAGATCAAGCAGTTACGGATCTAATACCTGAGTTCAAGGACGATCAACTGGGCAATACCGCTACCTTAGCAAACTTGTCGTTAATGAACTCAGGCTATGATTGGGTGGAGCACTATTACTCTTGGTTCAGCCCGACCGTGGAGCTCTACCATGGGTCCGACGTAGAAGAATTTCTGGTCAATCGAGCATTTTCTGAAGCACCCGGTGAGCGCTGGTACTACTCGAGCGCTTCAACGCAATTGCTGGCGATTGCCCTTAGTCGCGCACTCGAGACAAGCGGGCGCGACCCTAGCATTGCCAAATATTTAAGCGAGAAAATCTGGCAACCACTAGGCATGAATGATGATGCTCTTTGGCACACGGATGAGGTTGGCATGGAAATGGCTTTCTGTTGTTTAAACAGTAACGTTCGAAACTTTGCCAAACTTGGCCAGCTAATGCTCAATAGCGGAAAATGGGGTGACAAGCAGCTTGTACCCGCACAATTCATTGCCAAGATGATTCAACCTGATGGCGCCTCTAACTATGGCTACTCAACCTGGCTCAACTATGGAAACAACCCACCGTACTATCATTTTAGTGGTCACCTCGGGCAATCCATCAGCGTGGTTCCCGAGCATCAACTTGTGGTGGTACGGCTTGGCGAGCGGCGGAATAAAAATAAAGAGTTTGACACCGAAGAAATCCCGGCCTTGGTCGCGGAAGCGGTGCGTTTAATACAAACCGCTAACTGAGAGCTAACTGAAAACTAACTAAGAGGGCCTTCAACGGCCTCAGCCAGCATTGATTCAATCTGCGATAGATCGAATTCATAACGCTGAAAACAGAAATGGCAATCGATGGTGAGTTGAGCCTTACCTTCGCTGCGCTGCTCAGCTATTAGTTCTGCCACCTCGGCGGCACCTAGACTCGCCACGGCGTTGAGAGATTTCTCCACCGAACATTCGCATCCAAACTCAACCGATTTCGCCGCAAATACTCGGCACGACTCTTCGGCAAATAAACGCGTCAAAATAGTTTCGCTATCGAGGGCCAAAGCCTCTTCATGCGTCAACGTCTTAAGCAGCATCTGCAGACGCGCAAAGTTATCTTGACTCGCTTCCACCGACGTTTCTTTTTCCGCCGGCAGCGCATGAATCGAGATACCTACCGCCTTGTCTCGGCTCGCGAGTAGGCTAAACCAAGTTGGTAGTTGTTCAGAGCGCGAAAAATAATCTTCCAGGCATTGCTCCAAACTGCTGTGTTCAATCGGCACCACACCCTGGTAACGCTCGCCCTCGTCGGGCGTAATTGTGATTGCCAACACCATGTCGCTCGAGAGAGCTTGCAAATCAATTCGCTGCTCTGAAGGCAGGGCTTCGCTATCGTATTCTGCGATCGCGCGCACGCGGCGATCAGTTAAGCAGTCAGCCATAATCAAGCTAATCGCACCACTACCTCGCAACTGAATAGTAACACTGGCGAACGCTTTCAAACTATCGCGCAACAAACACGCTGCTGCTGAAAACTCATTCAAGAGAACCGCCAAACCTTGAGGGTAGTAATGCGTGGCTTGAATCGCTTCACAGCTACTTTCAAGTTGCACAATTGCGCCTCTAGCATCCAAATTATCGAATACGAAACGCTGCAATGTGTCTGTCATTATTTACTCTAGTTGAAGATTAGTACTTGCTGGTTAGGCTAGATAAGGTCGGCTGCGCTTAAACCAAGAGCAGCAAGATCACCGCCGCCAATATTACTCGGTAGATCACGAAGGGCTTCATTCCAACTCGAGTCACAAACCCCAGAAACCACCGCATGCTCAAGAACGCGACCACCGCTGACACGATCACGCCAATCAATAACGCATCCCAATCCACCAGCGCGCTTCCATTTGCCAGCTCCCCAACCTTCATCAGCCCCGGTAATAAAATCGTGGGCACAGCAAGCAAGAAAGAAAATCGAGCTGCTGCCACTCGGTGATACCCTAAAGCCAACATCGCCGTCATAGTCACACCAGAGCGAGAGGTACCGGGAATCAAGGCAAAAGCTTGCGCAAACCCCACGACTAAAGCATGCCCCCAAGTGATTTGATCAACACTGGCCTGTTTAGTATCACCACCTCGATCAGCCCAGCCCAGCAACAAACCAAAAAACAAAGTAGCCATCGCGATAATAAATGCGGTGCGCAAATGAGCCTCAATGAAATCACTGGCCAACAAACCAACCAATCCCACTGGCAGAGTGGCCGCAATCAACATCCAGCCAAGCATCCCGTCGCCTTGCCATTTCATTGTTTCAAACCCCATCAGCCATCCAATCACAATTGCTTGAAGTTCTTTACGCAAAAAAACGATCACGGCGATCAGTGTGCCAACATGCACGGCCACATCGAAGGCCAAACCACTGGCCGGCCAGCCGAGCAACTCGGGCACCAAAATAAGATGCGCCGAACTGGAGATAGGCAAGAATTCAGTTATGCCCTGAATTATAGCTAGGATAAATGCCTGAAAAAGTTCCACGGGAATACCTGTGACACAAAGATCTGGAGCCCAGACCGCTTTGCGTTATAGTAAGTTTTTCGGGCTGGCATTGCACAAAATAATTATGTCCAAAAAAAACCTCCCCGCGGCGATTGTGACCGGAGGCGCCAAGCGCATTGGTGCGGCGATTGCCCGTGGCTTACATTCAAACGGCTTCAATATTTGCCTGCATTACCGTTCCTCAGCAGGCGCAGCTGACCAACTGGTCAATGAATTGAATCTTCAACGAGAGAATTCTGCCATCGCGGTTAACGCAGACTTACTCGACCTGCAAGCGATACCGCGCTTGGTTAATGCCTGCAGTAGTGAGTTTGAGCGAATTGATCTGCTTATCAATAATGCATCGACGTTTTATCCAACGCCCGTCGAGTTAATAGAAGAAGAGTTTTGGAATGACCTGGTGGGCAGCAATCTAAGAGCTCCCGCTTTTTTAGTCAAAGCCGCGGCAGGTCAACTGCGTGAAAACAATGGCGCTATTATTAATATCGTCGATATCTACGCGCGCCGACCTTTGCGCAACCACCCGATTTACTGCGCCGCCAAAGCTGGGCTGGAAATGCTGACTAAAGCCCTCGCTCAAGACTTGGCGCCAGAAATACGGGTCAATGCGATCGCACCCGGCGCAATATTATGGCCAGAAGCGGGCAATCAAGAAATACAACAAAGTGACTTACTAAACCAGATACCACTAGCACGTATGGGAGAACCCGACGATATCGCCAAAACCGTGGTTTTTCTGGCGAAGAATGCGCCTTACATCACCGGCCAAACAATCGCGGTAGATGGTGGGCGATCAATCATGCCCTGATGGGTTTAGTTAACGAGCTCGCGTAATCTCAATGCCAACATTTTTGACATGGCTCACTGCTGCGCCCTTATCAAGCCGAACCTTAACCGATTGCACGGGAAATTCTTGCAAGACCATATTGGCCACGTCCTCAATCAAACTTTCTAATAATGCGTACTCGCTGGCAGCTACGACCTCCGTCACTCGCTCAGCAACCCGTTGGTAGTTGAGGGCATCATCAAGATTGTCGCTGGCTCCGGCTGCAGCGATGTCGGTTTTCATCTCAATGTCGAGCAAAAGCTTTTGGCGCACTCGCCGCTCCCACTCCCAAACACCAATAATGCATTCACATTGCAAACCTCGCAAATAAACTGTGTCCATCTAAATACTCTTTGACTCACAAACAATCTGCGGCCAATGTAACACAGCATCGATTGACGTAGCAGCGCGAAGACGACACACTGCGCGCTGCTAATCTGTAATTTCCACCGTCACAAATGCCCGACTCTCTTTCTCTTTTTGCTTGGCCATTATTAGGCTACCTAGTTGGTTCATTTTCCACCGCCATTCTGATTGCAAAGTTGTTTGGACTATCAGATCCGCGCGAGACAGGTAGCGGCAACCCCGGTGCCACCAATGTATTGAGAACCGGCGGTAAAGGTGCAGCTATTTTTACTTTAATCGGCGATGTCGCCAAGGGCGTTATACCCGTCGTAGCCGCGCAGTATTTTGGCGCCGGTACTGCTGCCATCGCCCTTACAGCCATCGCGGCATTTCTTGGCCATCTCTACCCTTTGTATTTCTCTTTTAAGGGCGGCAAAGGGGTTGCGACAGCAATCGGGATATATTTCGCTTTAGATCTTCGATTGGGTGCGGTTTTCATTATTGTCTGGCTACTTACCGCCGCGATCTCACGTTACTCTTCACTCGCATCGCTGATCGCCAGCGGCCTGACCGGCTTGGCGAGTTTTGCAGTATTTAATCAACAAGCGCAATTACAACTGATCGGGGCGGTATTTTTAATCGTGGCATTTACCTTCAAACGCCACAGCGAAAATATTGAGCGTTTGAAAAGCGGGAAAGAGAGCAAAATCGGCGCTTGAGTACTTCGTTTAACTACTATTTAGATAGTTTCACTAAAACTCGCATCCGTGCGGGCTGAAGCGCTTTAATCACACGGGCTGAAGCTACTTATTCACAGAGGCTGAAGCTCTTTATTTACAGAGGCTGAAGCTCTTCCAATGACCAACGTGGTTTTACCTGAAATGCCAATTCCTTGGTCGCTTGATGCATTCGCTGCGCACCTGCGTAGGCGATCATTGCGCCATTGTCTGTGCAAAACTCAATTTTAGGGTAAAAAACTTCGAACCCCTCAGCGCTCGCCATCGCTGCTAATTCGTCACGTAGCAATAGATTTGCACCCACTCCGCCGGCTACCACCAAGCTAGAGATCGACGTTTGTTTAAGCGCTCTCTTACTTTTCACCACCAATGTCTCAACCGCCGCTGCTTGAAAAGCGCAGGCAACATCAGCAATGTCTTGTTCTGACAGTGGTTGTAGTTCGGCCACTTTAGTCAGGGCAAAAGTTTTTAACCCGCTGTAACTGAAATCGAGCCCTGGCCGATCCAGCATCGGCCGCGGAAATTTAAAGCGAGTAGAGTCACCCGCCATTGCGGCGCGTGAAATCGCCGGCCCTCCCGGGTAGCCCAAGCCGAGAATTTTAGCGGTTTTGTCGAACGCCTCTCCCACCGCGTCATCCAAAGTTTGACCGAGGATTGAATACTCACCCACCTCAGTAACCTCGGCGAGCAGCGAGTGACCGCCCGAGACCAACAAGGCGATAAACGGGAATTTTGGCGCCGGTTCCTCCAACATGGGTGCCAACATATGGCCTTCCATGTGATGCACACCTACGGCCGGAATATCCCAGGCAAATGCCAGACTTCGCGCGACAGAACTGCCGGCCAACAGCGCACCAGCAAGTCCGGGGCCTTTGGTATAAGCCACACCATCGAGGCTGGCGGCCTCAACGCCGGCATCTGCCAGCACTTTATCCACCAGCGGAATCACTTTGCGAATGTGGTCCCTAGCGGCCAATTCGGGCACTACACCGCCATATTGTTGATGCGTTTTGATTTGTGAAAACAACACATGCGCGAGCAAACCGGCCGTTGTATCGTAGATCGCAACGCCGGTATCATCACAAGAAGTTTCAATGCCCAAAACACGCATATTGCTTACTCATGTTGGCCGTCAAAAATGACGGAAATTGAGGATGCAAAAGTATAGCGTTTTCTCTATACAAACCAACTAGAAACCGCTAGAATCGCGCGTCCTTGAAGAGTCAACCCAGATTTATCTGACATGCCACAAGTAAAAGTCAAAAATGACGAACCATTTGACGTAATTTTACGTCGCTTCCGTCGCTCTTGTGAAAAAGCGGGCATTTTTACTGAAATGCGTCGCCGAGAGTTCTACGAGAAGCCTACGTCTATCCGCAAGCGTAAAGCAGCGGCGGCGAAAAAGCGTGAAATGAAGCGTGCCTCACGCGGCCGCATTCGTACAACTCGTCTGTATTAAGCACTGCCATGTCACTGAAGGAGCAAATCCTCGCTGACATGAAGACTGCGATGCGTGAGAAAAACGCATCGCAATTGGAATCGATTCGCATGCTACGCGCTGCGATTCAGCGCAAGGAAGTGGATGATCAAGTAGAACTTGGTGACGACGATGTGCTCGCCATTCTGCAAAAACAGATCAAGCAATCACAAGACGCAATCACTCAGTTCAAACAAGGTGAGAGACCTGATCTTGCCGACAAAGAACAAGTCCATGTCGACAACCTCAAGGTCTATTTGCCGGAACAGCTCAGTGATGAAGAGGTCATGGCCGCTGTCACTGCAGCGATAAGCCAAACCGGGGCCGAGTCTATGAAAGACATGGGCAAGGTAATGGGTATCTTAAAAGGCCAACTGCAAGGCAAAGCCGATATGGGCAAAGTCAGCGGCTTGATCAAAGCCCAGCTGCAGGGATAAAAACTTTCCCCACACACCTGCTCTCCCCCCGACTTACTGAGGCTTCTAGATTCTAGTCTCTGCAACGAGCTACAAACCTTTCTTTATCCTTTCTGTCTCGGCAAATCCGTGATCGATAGCTCTGGAAAATGATCTCGACCGCGCTGTTTGTTTAACTAAGCGCCAAGCAATTAGATAAGCACCGGTTACAAAAATTCGGTCTATCACTCGCTGGAGAGCTGAACAAAGTCACAAGCTCCGCTAGGCTTGTGGGCAGTTCAACACTACAATTCCATGATGGCCGGGCGCATTCCACAACATTTCATTGATCAGCTGCTTAATCGGATCGACATTGTCGACCTGATTGATGGCTATGTGCCACTTAAAAAGGCGGGTAATAACTACAAGGCATGTTGTCCTTTTCATAATGAAAAGACGCCCTCGTTCACGGTATCGGCCAGCAAGCAGTTCTATCACTGCTTTGGCTGTGGTGAAAACGGCACGGCGATTTCATTTTTGATGAACTACGATCACATGGAGTTTCGTGAAGCGATCGAAAAACTTGCGGCTAATGCGGGCCTTGAAATTCCCACCGAAGCGCACAGTTTTGAAAAGAAACCGGTCGGCCCCAAAGGGGTTGATTTGTACGAGTTAATGGTAGAGGTGGAAGCCTTTTATCAGCAGCAACTGCGCTCGAACAAGGATCGACAACAAGCGGTCGACTACTTGAAGAAACGCGGTCTAAGCGGAGAAATCGCCAAACGATTTGGGCTTGGCTTTGCGCCTGAAGGTTGGGACAAGCTGATGAGCGAACTCGGCACCACGGCGACGACGCAAAAAGCCTTGCTTGACACCGGCATGTTGACTCAAAATGAAAAGAAGCGAGTCTATGATCGCTTTCGCCACCGAATCATGTTCCCTATTGCCGATCATCGCGGCCGCATTGTGGGCTTTGGTGGTCGCGTGCTTGGAGACGGTGAGCCAAAATATCTTAATTCACCTGAAACACCCATTTTTCACAAGGGTTCTGAACTGTACGGCTTATACGCAGCCCGCGGCGCGATCAAAGATTCTGATTCGGTGTTAGTTGTGGAAGGTTACATGGACGTCGTAGCTCTGGCGCAAGCAGGTATCAACAACGCAGTGGCCACACTTGGGACCGCTACTACCGCCATGCATTTGCAGCGCTTATTTAGACATACGCAAAACATTGTGTTCAGCTTTGATGGCGACCGTGCTGGTAAAGCTGCCGCCTGGAAAGCATTGCAGACCTGCTTGCCAATGATGCAAGACGGCTTTCAAGTGAGCTTTTTGTTCCTGCCGGATGGCGAAGATCCAGACACGATGGTAAAAAAGGTTGGTACTGAAGCCTTCTTGGAACTGATTCATGAGGCCACGCCTCTGCCCGATTTTTTATTGTCCACTTTACAGTCGCAGGCTGATATCAATCGCCTCGATGGCCGCGCCAAGCTGGTAAAACTGGCCCAGCCGATGTTGCGCGCCTTTCCAGATGGTGTGCTCAAGAAAATGGTGGCTGAACGCGTTTCGCAACTGGCTCAACTTTCAGCGCATGATCTGGCCAGCGAATCACAAGCTCGGAAAGCACCAAACAACACGCGGGCACGTAGAAATACTGCTCCTAAACCGAGCATCAAGATGACCACCATCCGCCGTGCCATCTCGTTGCTGCTGCAGTACCCCAAGTTCTCCGAAGAATACGCGCGCTTGGCGGCCATCCCACCGGAAAAAATTCGTGGCATCGAACTCGTGCATCAATTATACGAAATTTGCGCTGAAAACTCGGAGATTGGTACCGCTGCACTATTGGAACGATTTCGCGAGCGGAGCTA
>CALJJR010000048.1 GCA_937973905.1 uncultured Arenicella sp.
AAGCGGGTGAGGTACTGCGTGAGCTTGGTTTTGACTTACCAGAGATGCAACCTTCAAAATTTATGCGCGACACGCATCAACTGCCCAACGCTACCAAGACTGTGGGAGGATTTACGATCTCGGTTGAAATTCACCACGACGCATTATCACGCGATGTACCTGGTCATATGCGCTACCCAGATGTGAAGAATGGCCTGCAAACCGTGCTCTGGCGAGAGCTCGAGATGGAGACACTCGGGCACGAGCAAATGTTACAACAAGTGTGCCGACATCTCTCTGGCTTACACCCTGGGGCTGTTCTGAAGTTGGTCAATGTGTTGGATGTGGTGCTCTATGCGGAGAAATTTGGTGCGGAAATTGATTGGTCTCACATGCTGAGCGAACATCCGCATGTGATTAATACGCTACGATGTTTACACTATATTGTGCCGCTGTCTGCAGATCTGCAGTCCTGCATTCAAGGCGTCACTACTAAGCCGTTGAACGGCGTTGGTGAATCGATGCAGCCACTCACCTCTATCAGCGGTGCGAGAGTTGGAATCAGCAAAAAGTTACACATGTTGTTTGCGCCACCAGATTGGTGGATGCATCTGTATTACAATATCGATCCGGCTAGATCATTATGGCTGACCAAAGTGTTGCGGCATCCATGGGCGGTCTCGCAATGGATATTTAAACGATTGAAATCGGGGGCCTTAGGCGGCTAATGATCGACAACGAACATATTTTTCAACACGCGGAAGAAGCCTTGCTTGAGGACATGGATGGCGAGCTGTTGCTCTACTACCCGCCAACGGCGATTACACTGCACTTGAACGGGCCGTCCGCGGTGGTCTGGCAATTGTGTGACGGCCAACGAAGTTGCAGCGAGATCATCCAAATTGTGCAAGAAGCGTATCCAGAACAAGCCGCGCAGGTAGAAGGCGATGTGCACGATGTGATCACTGACCTCGTTGATCGCAATGTCTTGCGTCGAGTGGGCTAATTAGTGATTCGCTGGTTGCTCGACGCTGACGAGCTAAAAATCACCATTGAAGTGTCCGGCGAAGCAACCCAAGCTTTGCTTAGCAACGCGCTAGCAGACCTCAGGCTTGTGCCCGTCAATGAGAGCGAAGGTTTCGTACTGAGCGTGACTGAATTGACCCCTGACCGATGGGAGCTCAATGATGCCAGCGAGCCCATTACTCGAGAGCTCAAAACGCCGGGTGATTTGATTTACCACTTAAGCGATCGCGTTATCTTTCACCTCGCTGATAATCTGCGCGAGCGTCATTGCTTGCACGCAGCGGCGGTTGAGCTTGGTGCGGGAGCTTGTGTGATCCCCGCGCAGAGTGGTGCTGGTAAGAGTTCGCTTACTGCGTGGCTGGTGGCAAACGGCCTGCCCTATCTCACCGATGAGCTGATCCTGATTGACCGATCGCATCAAATCACGGGTGTGGCAAGGCCAATCCAGATTAAAACCCCAGGTATGGCTGTGGTTTCAGCTTTGCTTGATGAAGGCAGTGAGATACTTCACGGTGAACTGGCCAATGCGATCACCGCCACAATGCTTGGCGGCAGTACGGGTGATCAATCGCCTCTTGATATTGGCTTGTTTTTGTTTCCACAGTACTTGGCGTCGGCCGATTTCAATCTGGTAAAATTAAACAGTGCCGAAGCAGGTATGCGCTTGATGTCGAATCACGTCAACGCCCGAAATCTGCAAGATCATGGTTTTAGAACCATGATGAAACTGATTCGTGAAACGCCTTGTTATTCGCTCGAGTACGGTGGTTATGACAAACTACCCAAAGATTTCTCAAACCAACTGGCCGCTTTAACAAACTAGCGGTTGTTCTCACACTCGGTTATCAAGATGAAACTCATTGCACCCTTACTCTTATTGTTTTCCATGGCCGCGAATGCGGACTCGATAGAGCCGATCGAAACCACGCTGAATGAGGATGAACGCGGATTGGTGGCTTGGATTGGAGAGCGCGAAGCAGAGATTGTCAGCACTCTGCGCACGCATGTGGAAATTAATACGGGCACCGAAAATACCGCCGGTTTAGATCAATACCGTGATTTGCTCGCGAAAGAGTTGGAGGATTTGGGGTTCGCGACGAGAACGGTTTCTTCCGAACCGCTGGAAACCGTGAGTTGCGCAGGCGGCAAGGTAGAGATTGCCGATCACTTGGTGGCAACGCGCGCGGGCGAAGGGCCCAGGCTGCTATTGAATGGCCACATCGACACCGTGTTTTCAGCGGACGATGAGTTCCAAGAAATGGTGATCGATGGCGATGGCAAAATTCATGGCCCGGGCGTGGCGGATATGAAGGGCGGCATTGTGGTGATGCTCTATGCTTTGCGAGCACTGGCCGAGACGGGCGCGCTGGACAATACCAATTTAACGGTGCTGCTCAATACCGACGAAGAAATTGGTTCCTTGGGATCACGACCACTGATTGAAGAGCTGGCAGGACAGCATGATCTAGGTGTGGTGTTTGAGGGTTCTTATCAGAACCAGCTGACTCGCGCGCGTAAAGGTTTGGGCCAAGCACGGCTTAAAGTTACGGGTAGGGAATCGCACGCTGGCGCAGCCCATCAAGAGGGCGTTTCGGCGAGCTTGGAGCTGGCACATAAAGTCATCGCGCTGGAAGCGCTCACCGATTACGATGCCCAATCAACGGTTAATGTGGGAGTGATGGCGGGCGGTGAGAAACGCAATACGGTGCCGGGTTGCGCCGATGCTTACGTGGATATGCGTTTCACTTCCGAAGCCGAAGGTATAGCGCTGCTAGAACAGGTTCAAAAGATTGCTAACACCAACACGACTAAAAGTCGTCGCTTTCCCGATTATCCCTTCAGTGAAACTTGGGCGGTATTGCATCGGCCAGCCAAAGCGATGCATCCGCGCGTCGATGCACTTATCGCGCAGGCCATGGGTATCTCGGCGCAGATTGGCGAGCCGATTGTGGGTGCTCGGTATTCTGGAGGCGGTACCGATGGCTCAATCGCGCAGGCAGCCGGGCTACCCACCATCGATAGTCTGGGTGTGGATGGGCTAGGCGCACACTCGTCACGTGAGTCTACCACCGTTGTGTCATTAGTCGCCCGTAGCCAACTGGCTGCTGTTATGTTGCTCCGCTTACTGCAAGAGTAGTATGAACTTAAGACGCGCGCATCGCTGGCTGGGGCTGGCGTTGTCCCTGCTGCTGTGCGTAATATCAATCACTGGTATCTTGCTGGTATGGAAACCGGAATACATTCGCTTTACGGTTGCTGATGCTGGCGCGCCGTTGCAAACCTCCAACCTTGAGATAGCGCAATCTGTTGACAATATACTAGCTGTGCACCCCGCCGATTCAGTGCGTTTGATCCAGGTGCAACCGCATGACCTCAGCCTCTACAAAGTGTTCTTGGTTGATCAGCAGTATGCTTGGCATGCACAAGGTGGCGAACTGGTGCAACGCTGGTCTAACAATGAGCGACTTGAGGCTTGGCTGTTAGATCTGCACCATCGTTTTTTATTGGGCAATACCATTGGCCTAAATATGGCCGGGTTCAGTGGAATATTGCTGGTCCCGTTGGTAATGCTCGGATTTTATTTGTGGTGGCCAAATCGCCGCGCCGCGAGTTTCACTGTTCTGCCGCAGGGTTCTCGACCGGGCCAGTTACTGCGCAGCCATCGGAATATTGGCGTGATTTCAGTGATCCCCATTTTGATGGTAGCGATTACTGGCGTGATCTTGGTTTACCCGGTAGAGTCTGCCCGTGTGCTTTTGGGAGACTACGCTAATCGAGCCAAACCCTATGTCACTGTGCCCGAAGATTCGACATTACAGTTGAGGACACAGGACAAACTGAACTACGCATTGGCGCAATTCCCAGCAGCGAGAATTCGCTCAGTGCGCCCGCCAAATGGCGATTTTCAAACTTTTATTATTGGCTTGCAGCAGGCGGGCTCATGGCATCGTTTGGGTCGCACCGAAGTGACGTTTAGCAACGGCAAGCCGGTCGAAATCTCAAACGCATTGCAGCAAGATACTAACAAGCGCTTGTTCGATTTTATGTTTCCTTTGCATACTGGTTTGTTGCCGCTGTGGTATCGTCTGCTGCTCAGTTTATTCGGCCTATTACTGCTGTCGGTTGGCGGTTTTGGGGTTGTGGCATTTCTTAAAAGACGATTCAGGTAACTCTATGCGTAACAAATTCTTTCTCACTTTGCTGGCGCTGCAGTTGGCGTGCTTCCCTTTGGTTTCTTCCGCAGAAGAAGCTGCTGAGTCGGATGTTCAGCAGGTCTATTTCAAAACGCTGGCCGGTTTGTGTGGCGCCAAATATGCAGGAGAGATGACCTTTCCTGAATCGGGACAAGACAGTTTTGCGGGTAAATTATTGCTTGCCGAATTTGCTGAGTGCGCTGAAGATCAGTTAAAAATTCCATTCACGGTGGGAGAAGATAAATCTCGAACCTGGATTGTTCGTCAGGTGCAAGGCGGCCTCGAACTAAAACATGATCATCGACACAAAGACGGAACACCAGATGAAATCACCAATTATGGTGGTACAACGGCTGACCTCGGTACGCAACTTTCACAGTCGTTTCCAGCCGATACATTTACCGCAGAACTTATTCCTGAAGCGGCAACGAATGTGTGGCAAATCAGCCTAAGCGATGACTTGTCGGTGCTAACTTATCATCTAACCAGACACCAGAAACCTCGTTTTACCGCTGTGCTACAGCGAGTTTCGCAGGATGACTAGAATGCGGTTTTGGTTCGCATTCTGTCTTTTACTTCCACTTTCTATTTCATCAGCAATTATGGCGAACGATCAAACCATTGAATTGGTGCACGGCACCGGTGAACCTAAACACGCCATTATCTGGCTGCACGGCCTTGGCGCCACTTCGAGTGATTTCCCGCCTATTGTTCCTGAGCTCGGATTGGATTCAGAGCGAGCAATTCGCTTTGTGTTTCCGCAAGCCCCAAATCGAGCGATTACCATAAACGGCGGTATGGTGATGCCAGGCTGGTACGACATAAAGGGCATTCGTATTGAAGACAAGCAAGACGCGCAAGGCATGCAGGAGTCTCAAGCGATGCTTGAAGCCCTGATTCAACAACAGGTAGCCTTGGGTGTCCCAGCAGAAAACATCATTCTCGCGGGGTTCTCACAAGGTGGCGCGGTGGCCTATCATACCTTTCTACGCAGCCAGCATCGGTTTGCTGGAATGCTTAACCTGTCTACCTATCTGCCGTTTGCCGATAATGTCAATGTGGAGCAAACCAAGAAAAATATCGAAACACCGATCTTCGTGAGCCACGGTACCGCCGACCCCGTTGTGCCCATTGCTTTAGGGGAGGGCAGCGTGACGCATCTGCGTGAACTTGGCTATCAGGTTGAATGGAAAACCTACTCGATGGAGCATCAAGTGATGATGACGCAAATTGAAGATATTGGCGCTTGGATCAATTCAGTGTTTGAAAATGAGACCTAACGACCTATATTGACAGTAGTTGAACAAATTTTGGATTGTTATGCCACTGGAATCACTACCTCCTAATGAGCCTTTACCTTTTAGGCGCACATTTCGTCATCTAATCGTTTTTCAAATTAAGCTGTTCGTGGATGCTGTTCGAGATGTTCTGTTCAGCCCTTTGAGCTTGGTTGCGTTTATTATTGACAGCCTGATGCGGCCAAAAGCAAAAGACAGCTTGTCTCTGCGCTTGATGCATTTGGGTCAACGTTCTGATCGAGTTATCAACCTGTTTAATGAATACAGCGATAACGGTGATTACACGATCGACCACACCGTGAAAGAAGTTGAGACGGTGTTACAGAAAGAAATGGAAAAGCGACAACAACAATCTCCAGACGATAAATAATCAATCCGATTGGTTCGCGAATTCGATGAAGCTCCGCAGTGAACTGAGAATCAACAATAAAGTTTACCCCGCGGGTTCAAACGTACCCTGGACCTTTATCTACCCATTTTTCCTGATTCATATGCTCGCGTTTGGTGGGTCGGGGTTTTTTATGGCCTATATGGCTAACCCGCCTGCACTGGCATTTTTATATATGCACGGCGGCATCGCCATTCTGGTGTATCTGGCTTTCTATCTCACCTTGTTTGGTTTAGACGAAGTGAAATGGATGTTTTTGAATGCGTTGTTGGGCGTGCTCGGCATCGTTGCCCAATTGGATTGGATACTGGGCTTGTTCGGCCGAGAATTTGATGATTACTCGTGGCCACGGCACGTCATTCCATTTCTATATTATGTGTTCTACACATTTTTACTGCGCCAAGCCTTACTCGACATTAGTGGCGCTCGCGAAAATGAAGCGCGTGCTAGCTCAGTGAACAATATCTATGTTCTGGGTTCAGTCGCGATTTACCTATTTATGCTGCAGAGCAGTTTTTAACTGTGGCATGCGAACCTAGGTAGTTAGGCTAGGCAAAGCGCCACTTAGCCAAACGGATCGTCAATCGACAGCGAAGGCTCGGTAAACCATTTGGGGCCCGATTCAGTCATGTAAAAATGGTCTTCAAGGCGAATGCCGAATTCACCGGGGATGCAGATCATGGGTTCATTTGAGAAGCACATGCCTACATCAAGCGGAGTTTTGTCGCTGGCCACCAGATACGGCCACTCGTGAATATCCAAGCCAATGCCATGGCCGGTGCGGTGCGGTAAGCCGGGCACCTCATAAGCAGGGCCGAAGCCTTGCTCAACCAAGTGAGCGCGGGCCATACCATCAACGATAGCGCAGGGTTCGCCTAACTGAGCTGCGTCAAAGCCAGCGGCCTGCGCGGCTTTTTCGATGTTCCAAACTTCGCGTTGACGGTCGTTTGGCTCTCCAAACACATAACTGCGCGTGATGTCAGAATTGTAGCCTTCGAGTTGGCAACCGGTGTCGATCAGAACCATGTCGTTCTGTTCGAGATCTTTGGGGGATTTCACTCCGTGTGGGTAGGCCGTATCTTCACCGAATAAAACAATACAAAAGTAAGAGCCCTTGGGCGCGCCTACGGCGCGATGAGCTTGATCGATGAAAGTAGTGACTTCGTCGGTGGATATTCCTGGTCGCAATATAGCAGCAGCGGCCTTGTGGACCTCCAAGGTCATGTCTTTGGCGCGTTGCAGCAAAGCGATTTCAGTAACGGATTTATTACTACGACACCCAGCCGTGATTGCTTTGGCGTTAACGTAATCGTAGGCAGGCGCGGCTTGGGCAAGACCATCGCTGATAAAGAAAGGGCAGGACTCATCCAGGCCGATTTTGCCGTCTACGATGCCTTTGGAATTCAGTAACTCGCCGAACAGTTCATACGGGCTCTCGTGTTCTTGCCAGCCGTGCACCTGACCTTCAATCAACATATAGCCCTCAAGCGTGCTGATTTCGAAATGCGGGGCGATGTAATTCAGGCTGCCGTCTGCCAGCAGCAACGCGCCGACCATGCGTTCACTGGCACCCCAGCGGGTGCCGGTAAAATAATAAAGATTAGTGCCGGCGTTAAGATAAGCGGCTGCCAGACCTTGCTCAGCCATTAGCTGCACGGCCTTGGCAATACGAGCCTGAAATTCTTGTTTCGCGATTGGAGCCACGCCGGCCGTCATATCGCTTAGTTTGGCCAGTTCAATTTCAGCGGTACTGCCGCCAACGCCCTTGGTCATGGTGACTACTCCAAATAATTGTTACTGAGATTATCGCGCAAGCGCTTTGATAAATCGATCTAAGCCTGCGGCAAGATCGTCGATAAGGTCTTGAGGGTCTTCCAAGCCGATATGCAGGCGTACTAGCGGGCCTGGTTGATCCCAAACGGTGGCACTTCGCTTGGCCGGCATATTGTTGGCGTACAAGGCTAGGCTTTCAAAACCTCCCCAAGAAAAACCCATCTTGAATAGGTTCATATTATCCAACATGGCGGCGACGGCGGCATCGTCTCCGCCTTTAAGTACAAATGAAAACAGGCCATTGCCACCGCCTACATCACGTTGGTAATACTCGCTACCTGGGCAGCTGGCAAACGCGGGGTGGCGCAAATGATCGACTTCGGAGCGGCCGTCAAGCCAGCGGGCAACGCTGAGCGCATTGTCTTGATGCTGTTTTAGTCTAACACCCAAGGTGCGGATCCCTCTGAGAGCCGTGTAGATATCATCCACTGACGCGCAAAAAGCCAGTTCATAGCTGTTTCTTTGCAAGATATCCCAACAATGTTCGTTGGCACAGGCAATACCCAGCATTACATCTGAATGCCCGCAGATGTACTTGGTTGCCGATTGCAGGCTGATATCGATGCCAAGATCGAGCGGTTTGAAGTTCCAAGAGGTGGCGTAGGTATTATCTAAGATCGTTACAATTCCATGTTTTTGCGCCACCTTGACGATTGCCGGGAGGTCTTGAACCTCCATTGAGAGGCTGCCCGGTGACTCCAAGAAAATGACTTTTGTATTGCTCTGCACTAGTTGATCGAGATCTTCCCCAAGCGCCGGATCATAGTAGGTGGTTTCAACACCCATGCGGGCGAGTGTTTGATTGCAGAAATACCGCGTTGGTTCATAGACCGAGTCAACGACGAGTAAGTGATCGCCATTGCCAAGAAACGACAGTAGAGCGCCGGTAATGGCGGCTGTTCCGCAAGGGTAAACGTAGCAGCCCGCAGCATTATCGAGTTGCGCCATTGCTTCAGCAAAAGCGAAGGTTGTGGTGGTCCCGCGCCGCCCATAATACGGTACGCCGTCATGCCGATAGCGAACAGCGTGTTCTAATTCGGCGATGGTGTCGAATACGATCGTGGAGGCGCGCGCGATACGAGGGTTAACAATGTCGCCGGTGTATTTTTTACTCCGGCCGGCATGCATTAACTCGGTATCTCTATGCAGCTTTTTATTCACTTTAATACCACAGGGATATCTTCATGCGACTCTCTTGGCGCAACTACTGGTGCAACTACCTTCACGCAACTACCTCAACCCGGTCGCCGACGCTTATAGTGCCAAAGTTTGCATAGATTACGTTTTGTCCAAACCGAGTTTTGGTTCCAAAGCGCCGATGCTTGTTCAAGGCATCAATCACTTCCATTTGCTTGTCGGCGGTTTCAGGGTCGACTGCAGGCATGATGCAACGAGTGCAGGGTGAAGTGACTTCCAGGTTTAGATCTCTCACCTTCAGTTTTCGCCACTCATCCTCCGCCCAGGCTTCACCACCGCTGACCACGAGGTTCGGGCGAAATCGATTCATGGCGATTGCTTGTGACAGGTGCTGATTAAAGTCATCCAGTGAGGCTTGATGGGCTAAGAGAATTGGGTATGCATCGGCAAAGCCCACCGTGCTCGTTGTATCAGGAACACCACGTTCCGCCCCGCTTGGCATGTAGACGAGGCGGCACTCTCGTTGCAGTGCGGTGGACAGCCATTGCGCTGCGTCGTCACCACAGTCTTCGGCCTTGACATTATCTTGCCAAACCACGGAGTTAAGAGTGTTTCCACCGCCACGTTGAACTTCTACTTCGCCCAGATCGTTTCGACTAATGAATAAGCGACCTTCCTCAAGGCGCGTATGAATCAAGCACATGGCTGCCAATTTTCGTTGTGTGAGAAAATGCCCTTCATTGTCGACCACCATCCATTTTCGGTCATCAACCGGCCCAGTGGAGCTGAGATCAAAGCGCTGCACGCTGATGCCGCGTAGCGATTTAACCGGGTAGATCGTGAGTTCTGAAACGGTGAGCGTAGACATCCTATAGTTCGGCTGCGACCTCATCCATCATCTCAATCAGCGTATCACGGTCAAATGAAAACTCTTGGCCTTGGTTCAGTTGTAACATCTCGCGCAGTGCTTGACGGATGGTGACGTCTGCGGAGCGTGCACTTGGGGTTACCATGTATCTAAGTTTAGGCTTATCTGAAGTCATGGCATGCAGAACAGCTTCCGCTACCGGGGTAGGCTCTTTGGCGGTTTCGGCATTGTCCATTCTGGCCGTGAGTGCTTCCATATCTTTTAGATATGCCGAACCCTCATTGAGGTACCCTTTATCAGCGTAGCGTTTGGCGAAGGTGCCACCGATATTGGATTTGAAATTGCCGGGTTCAACCACACTCACCTTAACGTCGAATCGGGCCAACTCAGTGGCGAGCGAATCGGTGTACGCCTCAATGGCGTGTTTACTCATGGCATAAATGCCAAACATGTTTCCAGCCAGAATACCTGAGATTGAGCCCGTGGTGGTAATTCGACCCTTGCTTTCAATGATCAACGGCGCAAAGGCTTGAGTTACTCGATAGGGGCCAGTCACGTTTACATCCATTTGAAATTCCATTTCTTCAACCGGCACTTCTGTCAATGGGCCTAATATAACCACACCGGCGTTATTGACGAGTCCGTATAAGCCACGGCCTTGTTCACGTACGTACTGAACCGCTGCATCAATCTGCTCTTGCTTGGTCACATCCAAGCGAATCGATTCAACGTTATCCATTTCGTTAAGGCGTTTGAGGTCGGCATCCTTTCTCGCGGTAGCGTAGACCAGAAAGCCGTTTGCCGCCAAGGTCTCGGTAATTTTTGCACCTAGCCCCGAACTGGCTCCAGTGACCAGAATGGCCTTCTGGGGCTGCTCTTGTTCGTGATGTTCGGCTTGCAGTGCAGTGTGAAAGACGAGCGAGGAAAGAATCGTTAACAATAAACTTAGCTTTTTCATACTTGGTACCTAGTCTGATTTATCGAGATATTAACACTGATACGATCTCTCAAGAGTGGGTGTTAGAATAATTGTCCTAAACCTATTAGTTCTTAGTGCAGCGCCAAAAAGAGCGCACTCACAGCTTACAGTTCAAAGGAGAAACTAAATGCATCGACCATTTGCCGAGCCGAATCTCGCTCATACTCTGCTTAATCGCGCGGCCTTAAACCCAGAACGAACCGCGTTGATTTTTGAAGGTCAAACGCAAACCTATGGCGAATTAGGAGATCGGGTTCGGCGTTTGGCAGCGGTTTTCAAGACAGCCGGTGTCAATGTGGGAGACCGCGTTGGGTTTCTTGGTTTCAATCAGCCCGCGTTTCTTGAAACGGTGTTCGCCGCCAATATGATTGGCGCGATTTTCGTACCATTGAATTTTCGGCTCACTGCAGAAGAATTAACCTTTATCATTAATGATGCGGGCTTACACACTTTGGTGGCTGATTCT
>CALJJR010000049.1 GCA_937973905.1 uncultured Arenicella sp.
GTGCGCACTCGCCGATAAACGGCATTTTGGGCGAGCCGCTGAGGTCTGCTTTGTGTCGCAATCAGCCTTAAGCACAGGAATTCAAGAGCTGGAGCAAAATCTTGGTGTGATTCTCTTTGAGCGTGGTACGCAGGTGATTCCAACCGCAGCTGGTGATGACCTTATTCGCCAAGCACGGGATATTCTGCAGCGTGCGGAGAATATGGTTGAGAGCGCCAAGTTGGCGCAAGGCGATTTTAAGAGTGATCTACGTTTCGGCGTGATACCCACTATCGCGCCGTTTTTGCTGCCGAAAATCCTCAAGCCAATGCGCTCGCTGTATGACAGCAAGAAGCTTTATATCCGAGAAGATCTCAGCCCCAATCTTTTGACCTTGTTGGGGCAAGGAGAGCTAGACGTGTTGCTGTTCGCCATGCCTTACGCGATCGGCACTTTTGCGAGTAAAACTTTGTTTGAGGACAAATTAGTATTGTGCTTACCAGCTGGACATAAGCTAGGCGACAAAGAGGTAGTGTCGATCGCCGATCTGAAGAGTCAGGATATTCTATTACTCGAGGACGGACACTGTTTGCGTGAGCAATCGCTCAAGGCCTGCAATTTGCAAACTTCAGATTTGCATATTCCCTATCAAGCCACCAGCCTCAATACTTTGGTGCAAATGGTGGTCAACAATATTGGTATCACTTTATTGCCGGAGATGGCAGTCAGGGCCAACATCACCCATGACACCAATGCGCAGATTCGTGAGGTCAAAACCCACCGCAAGCTTTCTAGATCAATCGCTTTGGTATGGCGGCGAAATTCGCCACGAGAAGCAGAATTCAAACGGCTCGGGGAGTTAATACGCGAACTTTATGACTGAGCAGAGTGGTAAAGCTTGGCGCGAACAGTATTGCGATATTCTGATGGGGTGATGGTGTTCAAGTCTCTAAACAGCTTGCTGAAATAACTGACGTCTAGATAACCCACTCGGTAGGCGATTTCTTTGATGCTGAGGTTACTGGTTTGCAATAGCTCTCGAGCCGCAATTAAGCGCCGTTCTTGCAGATACTCAACCGGAGTCATATTGGTTGCTGCTTTGAAGCGACGGCCAAAATTGCGTTGACTCATACGCAAATCCTCTGCCAATTGATGCATTGAAATTTGCTGACGACTGAAATTGCTTTGCAACCAAAGTTGCGCTTGCAAAATTTGCTCATCGGGATGATTGGTATTTCGTTCTGAGCTAAAACTGAGTTGATCAAAGGGCTGTCGTACTTCGTGAGAAAAATGATGCGAGATGTGGTCAGCTACTTCGCGGCCATAGATGCGGTGGACATGATGCAAAGTGAGATCTGTAAGCGCGTTAATGCTCCCAGCGCAAAATATTGTGCTGGTGGTGGTAATGAAATGTTGCCGTTTCAATTGAACCGTTGGGAAGTCTTTACTAAAGCGATCGAAGAAGTACCAGTGGGTCGTCGCAGGCTTGTTGTCCAATAAGCCCGCCTGTGCGGTAAACCATACGCCGGTGCCCGTGGAGTTAATAATCGCTCCATGTTCATATTGCCAGCGCAACCATTCAACGAGCTCGGGCAACTTGCGAACCACTGGGCGGGGGTTGCGCCACATGGCTGGTAGATAAATAAAGTCGAATTTGTCGTCAACTAAAGAGACATCGGCCTGCAAACTTAGGCCAGACGGTTGCGCGATTGGCTCGAGGGTCGCAGCTACCTTGACGAGCTTTGGAGTTTGTTCCAGCAATGGCGAGTCACTGGCCGTGGCGGCGTGGTTCGCGGCGTAAAACAACTCAAATGCATTGCTGAAACTGGTGGTTAGCATGTTGGGCGTGATGACAAAAGCGATTTTCATGAATTCAACTAGAACCAATGTCGTCTAGAATGAGTCGATAATGCCACTTATTGGCTAAATAGCCAGATAATCATGCGTAATAGCCATATTTCGTAAGATTCACAGCGCTATAATTTACCTATCTGTCTATGCTCATATTGGCTACGTATTATGACTCGTTTACCTGTAATTGTCGGTTTTGGTGGCTACAACGCCGCTGGTCGAAGTTCTTTTCATCATGCTTATCGCCGCACGGTTTTAGACAGCCTAGAGCAAGAAAAACAGACCAGTACCTTGGTGAGTTTGGCAAGCATTATGGGGCTGGTTAGTCTGCAAGGAGAGTTCTACATCGATAAGGAAGACAACGCTCTAACTGCCGAACAGGTAGCGGAAAAGTATCGTGAATACATCGTTGAAAATACTTTAATACGACGGATCCATGAAGGTCTCTTTGACGTCGATCATGTGCCCGGTCACCGCGCTCTGGAGTTGAAGGAGCTGCCCAAGACCAGCTTTAATCTGCGCCGCCGAGAATTGCCTAATCCGGTGCCTGAAGCATGGCTTGTAGAGACGATCGATGACCGTAATGTTCGCGTTACGATTGAAGGCGACATTGAGATTAAGATGAACTCAGTTCGCGAATTGGAGTACAAGGCCGCGGGCATCTTACCAACAGGTTTCGAGCCGGCTGAGCAATACAATTCTCGATTTCATCCAAGAGGGCTGCAGATGACCATCTTGGGTGCTTCAGATGCCATTAACTCGATGGGCATACCATGGCAAACGATACTCGATACGGTTGATCCTGATGAGATAGCAACCTTTGCTTGCAGCGGTTTGGGGCAGACTGACGAGTATGGGATTGGTGGATACATCCAAGCCAGATTGCGTTCAGATAGAGCAACATCCAAACAAATGGCCTTAGGTTTAAATTCAATGCCGGCGGACTTTGTGAACGCCTATGTGTGTGGGAATGTCGGCACCACTGGCAGCATGGCTGGCGCATGCGCCTCTTTTCTGTATAACTTGCGTTTAGGCGTGGACGACATAATCGCCGGGCGACATCGAGTTGTGATTTGCGGGTCAAGTGAAGCACCGGTAAATCAAGAGGTGTTGGAGGGCTTTGGCGCGATGAGCGCGCTGGCGTCAGATGAACGCTTGGCTAAGCTCGATGGTGTAGAACACGCTGATCACCGCCGTGCATCGCGACCCTTTGCCGAAAATTGTGGATTTGTGATGGGTGAGTCTACCCAGTATTTCATCTTGATGGATGACGAGCTGGCGATGCAGCTGGGTGCAGAAATCTACGGCGCGGTGACTGATGTGTTTGTTAACGCCGATGGGTTCAAAAAATCAATCTCTTCACCCGGTGCAGGCAACTATATTACTTTAGCAAAATCAGTGGCTGCGGCACGTGCGGTGCTCGGCGATGAGGCTGTTCGTGAGCGCAGTTTGGTGCAAGCACACGGTTCCAGTACGCCGCAAAATAGGATCACAGAATCGATTATTTTTGACAAAGTCGCCAATGCATTTGGCATTAGTAATTGGCCCGTTACCGCGGTTAAAGCGTTTGTAGGGCATCCGCTTGGTCCAGCAAGTGGCGATCAACTGGCCAATACGCTTGGCGTGTTCTGTGACGGCATTTTGCCAGGGATTAAAACCGCAGATCACGCGGCAGATGACGTGGTTGATGACCGATTGGATATTATTTTTGCAGATAAAAAGGCCGAAATCGATGTGGTGTTTCTTAACTCCAAAGGCTTCGGTGGCAACAATTCAACGGCCACCGTGTTATCTCCTAAGGTGGTCGAGTCAATGTTGGAAAAACGCTACAACGCGGAAGAAATAAGCGCTTGGAAAGCAGCCCGTGAACAGACTCGACTTGTAGCCAGAGACTATGATGAAGCTGCAAAGGGTGGCGATTTGCGCGTCATTTACAACTTTGGCACCGGCATTATTGACGAAGATGCCATGACCTTAAGCCAAGATAAATTGAGCTTTGCTGAATTTCAAACATCCGTTAATCTCGATCTTCCGAATCCCTACGAAGATATGGTCTAGTCATCATTGTTTGAACTCGATCCCGAACTCACATTAACGGGTTACTTTGCGGAGTTGATACCGCTAACTGAAGCTCATGAGGCGCAGTTGGTTGAAGCAGCCACCGATGGCGAGCTGTGGAACTTGAGATTTACCGGCGTCCCGTCGTCAAAAACAGCGCGCGCTTACATTAAGGAAGCCCTTGTTAACCGGGATAAAGGTACCCAATTACCCTTTGCGGTGCAGCGACGCGACGATGGCAAGATTGTTGGTTGTACGCGATTTTATGATATCGATCCCGAGCATCGTAACCTAGCCATTGGATATACCTGGTACGCGAAATCAGCACAGAGAACTGCTATCAACACACAATGCAAATTGCTCCTACTCGAGTATGCCTTCGAGGCGATGAGCTGCATCAGCGTGGCGTTTCATACCGACAATTTAAATACTCGTTCACAGGCGGCGATCGAACGTTTGGGGGCTCAAAAAGAGGGCGTTTTGCGCAATCACAGAATTATGCCGGACGGTCGCAAGAGGCATACGCATTGTTATTCGATTATCGAATCAGAATGGCCTCGCGTGCGCTCTAAATTAGAAGCCTCGTTATCGCGCACTCGACTATAGAAAAAGGTAGCGACCAGATAAAGTCATTTGCCACGCCAACAATGCTGAGCGGGCGAAGAAACAATAACTCGATCTAGCTGGTCCCAGTTTGCGGAACCCTCGAACCTGTGTGTCAATCAGGCTTGTTTGATTGTTTGCGCGCCAATTTGGTCTCTCGATTGCGTTGCGCTGCAATGCGGCTGTCTGTGCCTATATGTTGCTCGCCGCGAGCTTTGGCTAATTGGATCTGCTTTTCTCGTTCAGCGAACCGCGCCTTTTGTTCGGCACTAAGTTGGTCGAAACACCGTGGGCAGCTCACGCCAGCGATGAAATGACTGCTTTGTTTGTCTGTTTCGGTTATCGGGTAGCGACAAGCATGACACTGATCGTAGGTGCCTTTTTCAAGCTGATGATTAACCGCGACGCGATCATCAAACACAAAGCATTCGCCTTGCCAGAGCGACTCGTTTTCGTTCACGGTTTCCAGATATCTCAGTATGCCTCCTTTGAGATGAAAGACGTCCTCGAAACCTTGTTTTTTCATATAAGCAGATGCTTTTTCACAACGAATTCCTCCGGTGCAGAACATGGCGACTCGTTTGTGTTTTGAAGGGTCTAGGTTTTCTTCTACATACTGGGGGAATTCACGGAAGGTCTCGGTATTTGGGTTGACCGCCTCTTTGAAGCTGCCAATGCCATATTCATAGTCATTACGAGTATCGATGACAAAGGTTTCAGGATCGGCAATTAACTCGTTCCAGTCTTCAGCCTCGACGTAAGTACCAACCACTTGGTTAGGGTCGATGTCATCAACACCCATGGTCACGATTTCGCGTTTAAGCTTGACCTTGGTGCGATGAAAGGGCGCTTTGCTATGCCAAGACAGCTTGTAATCAAGGTTGGCAAAACGCGGGTCGGATTGTAACCATTCTAAAAAACGTTTTAGCCCACGTTCTGGCCCAGAGATGGTGCCGTTAATTCCTTCCCTGGCTAGCAGCAGAGTGCCACGGAGCTGTTCAGCGAGCAGCCGTTCGAGAGTGGGGGCTTTAAGGCTCTCGTAGTCCTCCAACGTGGTGAATTTGTAGAGTGCGCAAACGGCGATATCAGTTGGCGGCATGCTTGCAGCAGTGCTGCCAACATCGTTAGAAGGGGCTTTGTTATTCATGGGGTTACCGCGCTTATCGGAACGTAAATCCGAGGCTTCGATCGAGGCGCGCAGTGTATCGCATACTAAGCTCACCGCAAATACTTCTTAAGCGCCTTATTGCCATCCTCGACGCCAGGCAACGCTTTCTACCATCCAAGTTTGCTGATCATTGGAACCACGCAGGACAAGAGAAAAGTGATGGGTATCGGCACGCAATCTTGCGGACTGATTTTCTAAGGCCGCGGCAGTGCTTGCCATGGCCACATTGAGTTCAACGGTGGCCACGTTTTCGGTAATGTCTAAGCGCGTAATATTGGTGAAAATATGAATATTTTGGTTGCGTATGTACTCGAACTGAACGAGCCGTTGAATATCTTCCCAGCTGTTTCCTTCATGGTCTTGATACTCTTCGGAAACATGGGACATAAAACCAGATAGAGTACGAGCCTCTGCCGCTTCTTCAATGGCTTTGAGCGTGGCTTTCACCGCAGCCTCTGGCGTCAATTCAGACTCGTTGGCACAGGCGGTGAGCAGTAGGCTCAGTAATAACACCAGCAGGCCAGAGTTTCGAGGGGTTTTTGTTGTCAGCATCGCGCGATTATACGCTCTCGCGTGCTAGCCTAAGCAAGCTTATGAATTACTTAAGTCACCTTTATCTTTCGCAGCGCACGCCGCACTCCTTGACTGGCAACATGATGGGGGATTTTAAGCCGACTGCCGAACTTCAAGCACGGCTCCCAGCGGGCATTTTGCGCGGCATTGAAAACCACCGTTTGGTTGACCGGCTCACCGATAAATTCGAACCGGTGAAACAGTTGCGCCCATTGTTTAGTCAGCAACGTCGGCGCTACGCTGGGATTATCACAGATATTAGTTTTGACTATTTTCTCATCAAGCACTGGGATGCTAGCCGTGATGGTGATTTTCATGAGTTTGTGCAGCTCTGCTACGCTGGGCTAGCTCAATGCGAGGAGCAAATGCCGCCTAGAATGGTGTTTGTTACCAGTAAAATGCGGGAACATAACTGGCTATCGAGTTACCGCACATTGACCGGTATTGGTACCAGTATCGATCAGGTCAGCAAGCGCATGCGATTTGCCAATAAGATGGCTGGAGCGATTGAGGAGGTCGAGCAGAACTACCAGGCGATTGAAACTGTTTTTCATGAGCTATTTGAACACTTGCAGGAGGAAATTGCGCACGCGGCTATTGAAACTAAAATAGCCTGAACTTATTACTCTGAAAGCGTTGCAAATAGGTGGTAAACCGTCACTTTAGACCAACCCAGAAAGTAGTAAAAAAGGCTCCTAATTCTTTGACAGCATGGCCTCTTGTCTATATGATTCGCGCAAATTTTCGGCACCTGCGTAAAGCCTCTAAATTCGATCTTTACCGCAGGGCCCAGTGAGGTAAATCATGGCTGTACAAAAAAGTAAAAAATCGGTTTCTCGTCGCGGTATGCGTCGTTCGCATGATGCAGCGGGTGAGCCAACTCTCTCAACGGATTCAATGACCGGTGAACTGCACCGTCGCCATCAAGTAACTGCGACAGGTTACTATCGTGGCAAAAAGGTTGTGAACGTCAAAGAAGCGCGTTAATACGCATTTCTCACCACACCTAACATCCCTATTAAGGCCTCTGTTTCAGGGGCCTTTTTGCGTTCTGCGCAGAAAAATCAGTGCTAAAACCGCGTTTGGTGGTTAACGCTAAAGCGATATTCGCATTTGGGAATGTTTATTAACTGTCATCGAAACAGAGTATAGTTTGCGTTCAATATGTCTGACATAAGTCCTGCAACAGTGAGTGAAGCGACAATCGCAATTGATGCAATGGGTGGGGATTTTGGTCCAGAGGTGACCGTCCCTGCAGCATTAAAGTTTCTGGCTCAGCAACAGCAGCAGAATATCGTGCTGGTCGGTCTCGAAGATCGTATCCAGTACTTAGTTAGCCAGCACAATGGGCAACGCTTTCAAGACAGCGGTCGTCTCTCAATTGTGCATGCCAGCGAAGTAGTTGAAATGCACGAGCCTCCAGCGTTAGCGCTCAAGAAAAAGAAAGATTCTTCGATGCGCGTTGCCATTAATTTGGTTAAGCAGGGCGAGGCGGAAGCTTGCGTCAGTGCAGGCAATACCGGTGCTCTTATGGCGACCGCGCGGTTCGTCTTAAAAACCATAAAAGGTATTGATCGACCGGCGATTATTTCAACTATGCCGTGTAAGGACCCAAGCAATACGGTTCATATGCTTGATCTGGGTGCCAATGTTGATTCAAGCCCAGAGATGCTTCTACAGTTCGCGGTGATGGGTTCGGTGATCACTGAGTTTGTCGACAAAAAAGATAGCCCAGCAATTGCCCTACTAAATGTCGGCGCAGAAGAGATCAAAGGCAGTGAGAAGGTTAAAAAAGCCTCAGTGCTGCTGAATGACAGCGATCTTAATTACGTCGGCTATGTCGAGAGTGATGAATTGTTCACCAGTAATGTTGATGTGATTGTCTGTGATGGATTTGAAGGCAATGTGGCGCTTAAGGCAAGCGAGGGCACAGCATCAATGATTTTCGATATTCTCAAGGAAGAATACCAACGTGGGTTTTGGGCTAAGTTGACCGCCGCCTTGTCATTGCCAGTTTTAAATCGAATCAAAACGCGCTTGGACCCACGCCGACACAACGGCGCTACATTGGTTGGTTTGAATGGTATTGTGGTCAAGAGCCACGGTGGAACAGATGAATTCGGCTTCTTGCATGCACTGGAAGAAGCCAGCACGCAGGTTCGCAGAGACGTGATTTCACACATGCAGGAAAAAATGGAAAGTCTCATATAAACAATAATTTAAAGAATATATTTAAGGTTACTACTATGGCAATGTCATTGGTTTTTCCTGGGCAGGGCTCGCAAGCAATCGGCATGATGTCGGAGTTGGCAGCTGAGCATGCTTTGGTTAAAGATTTGTTTGTTGAAGCGTCTGACGTGCTCGGAGTGGATCTGTGGGCCATGACTCAAGAGGGTCCGATTGAACAGCTTGGTCAGACTGAAAATACCCAACCCGCATTACTCGCTGCCGGCGTGGCCGCGTGGCGTGTATGGCTCGCTAATGGTGGTGATGCTCCGGCGATGATGGCAGGGCACAGCCTCGGTGAATACACCGCTCTCGTTTGTGCTGGTGCTATTAGTTTTGCCGATGGTGTGGCTCTGGTTCGAGATCGAGGCCGCTATATGCAATCGGCCGTGCCTGCGGGCAAAGGTGCCATGGCGGCAGTAC
>CALJJR010000050.1 GCA_937973905.1 uncultured Arenicella sp.
ATGCGAATCAAAGATGCAAAGGGTCGGGAATATCTGGACGCAGTCAGCGGCGGCTTGTGGACTGTGAACGTGGGTTACGGGCGCGAAACCATCGCCAAGGCCGTTTACGACCAGCTCGTCAAACTGAACTTCTTTGCGCAAACCGCCGGCAATGTGCCGGCAGCGCAATTCGCTGAAAAGTTGATTGAAAAGATGCCCGGCATGAGCCGAGTGTATTACTCAAACTCAGGCTCAGAGGCGAACGAAAAGGCCTACAAACTCGTTCGTCAAATTGCAGAAAAAAAATACGGCGGCAAGAAACATAAAATCTTGTTCCGCGAACGCGATTATCACGGCACCACGATCACCGCTTTGAGTTCTACAGGGCAATTTGAACGAAAAAACCAGTATGGCCCGTTCACCCCGGGGTTTGTGGAAATACCGCATTGTTTGGAATACCGCTCACAATGGGGAGACATTCCGGACTACGGTGTGAAAGCCGCTCTGGAAATGGAAAAAGTGATCCTACGCGAAGGTCCAGATACGGTTGGCGCAGTCGTGTTAGAGCCAATCACTGCTGGCGGTGGCGTTATTACTCCTCCAGAAGGTTATTGGGAAACAATTCAGGAAATCTGCAAAAAATACGATGTGCTCTTGCACATTGACGAGGTCGTCTGTGGCCTCGGTAGAACCGGCAAGTGGTTTGGCTACCAACATTACGGTATCCAACCAGATATTGTAACCATGGCCAAAGGCGTCGCTTCTGGGTATGCCGCTATCTCTTGCACGGTTACCACAGAAGCGGTTTTTGATATGTTTAAGAGTGATGCAAGTGATCGCATGGGCTATTTTCGTGATGTCTCTACCTTTGGTGGTTGTGCCGCGGGCCCTGCTGCTGCACTGGAAAATATGCGCATCATTGAAGAAGAAAATCTCCTTGAGAATGCGCAGGTGCAAGGCGAGTATTTTTTCAACAAACTCCTAGAGCTGAAAGAAAAACACGCAATCATCGGCGACGTAAGAGGCAAGGGCTTATTCGTTGGTCTAGAGCTAGTGCAAAACCGTGAAACCAAAGAACCCGTTGATGAGAGCGTGGTGATGAAGATTGCTGGACATTGCCAAAATCAAAGCGGCGTAATTATAGGGCGAACCAATCGCAGCTTTCGCTCACATAACAATACGATTGCGATCAGCCCAGCACTGATTGCCACGCAAAGCGAGATCGACGAAATCGTAAACGCTTTGGATTTGGCTTTTAGCGAAGTGTCTTAACAAGATAAGATTGAGAGATTACTTCGTTCGTCGTTATCGCGAAGAGCGACGCGGCAACCTCATTGCTGGAACGCATGCGCACCAACCATAGTCCTGCGAAACTGACCTGCGAAACTTAAGCCAGCTCATCCTCGCGAAGGCGGTCTAGTTCTGCACCATCAATACTCAGCTTCTTAGCGATCTTGTCTTTACTTGTTAGCAGTCGCCAAAAAGGCGTAACGTCACTCATAGCTGCGCCAGCATTTATCTCTTCAATTGCAGCCTCTGCTGAGATTCGAATAAATATCGCGGTCGATACCGGGCATGAAGCGTCGCACTTTGCTCGCCTCGCCAACTCTCTTCGAAATCGTTCAATAGTGCGTGTCTCTCCAAATGGAATTTCACGAACGGAGTCATCAACAATCTTCGGTGTTGCCACGAACATTTTCTGCCCGCGCTTAATTCCTGCGAAGTCTTTATCCAGCACTACATACTTCGGTGATTTGTTGCTTGCTAGATGTTCTTTGGGAGTTTTAGCCATTGTTTCGCTCTCAGAATCGTCACTAACTAGTTCTAACATGGATCAAAGAAAAACAAAATAAGGCCACTTTTTATTCATTAAAAACAGTCACATAGCGTTAGCTGATTGGAGTCACGTCACTTGCACTAAAGTGATGAGAGAATCCTTCGACAATACTCGGAGCCGCCCATGACACGTCTATCCCTCCTTATCGTCCTTCTGCTGCTCAGCGCATGCGCGACAACGTTTCCTCGGCCTGAAGTCGAAAGCCCAAGTGCAGAGGCAAAGGCTTCTGGTGGCCAGTTATTCTCGCGCACCTTCGTCGCCCACGGCGGCGCCAACATCGAACAGCTCGCCAACGTTAATGTTGGAATTACCGGCAAATGGAAGCAATTGATTCGGCGCATCCAACCGCTGGTGACGGATTTTAAATATCGCGTTGACTCACAAGAGCGATTGATAATCTCGCCACCCGTCTACGCATCACAATACCAAGGGCCCGCTGGGCGCAAATCGGTGTTCCGCAGTGCAGACGAGGTAACAGTTCATTACAATGGCGAACTGTCGAGCGATGCGCAAGTATTGAGCTCTACGGCACTCACGGCCGACGCATTTCATTTATTTTTGTTAGGCCCGCTCAATCTTGAGAAGTGGCGAGATCAATTTGTGCTGCTCCCTCAGAAGAAGCTCAATGGTACGCTGCATGAACGCATCTACCTACAGCGTGAGCCAGGTTTTGGCCTATCAAATGTTGATGAAATTGTGCTTTGGATCGATCCCGAAACCGATTTAACCACCTTGGTACAAATTACGCTTGAAGGCCATGCTTCAACCCAAGGGGCGCATGTAGAAGTGGAATATTTAGACTATACGACGCTGCAAGACTTTGTCTTTCCAAGCCGCTTTTTTGAACGCGTGAATGCGCCCATTGCGATTGATGCGCATGCTTGGCAGCTCACTGGCATTGATATCAACCGTGATTACGCAAGTGATGACCTCAAAGGCGCCCAGTACCTTGGTGAGGCTGCAAAACCTGCCCTACCGCTGCAGCATTAGCATTGACCAGCTTCGTACTCCGACAGTGACGCCAATGCACCCAACATAACGCTGTTGGTGTGTTGTAAGTCAGCAGCACTCGCCCGCTTTACCATTGAGATAACCACCTCACGTTGGATCAACTCGGTTTCCTGAACCAAGGCCTCGCCCGCTGCGGTTAGACAAATCAGCTTGGCTCTTTGATCTTCCTTGTTTGAACGAATTTCTACCAATCCGCTTTGGTTTAGCTTCTTTAATAAATTAGACACATTACTCTTAACAACTAACAGGCGCTTCGCCAGTTCTTTGGCTGTCATATCGGGTTGCTGCTTAATATTCAGCAGTATTTCGTGCTGTGCGATTGAGATTTCGTGCTCAGCCAGGCGCTGATTTAGAACCCTTTGGCACTTGAGGAAAACCTTGCCCACATTGAGCCAATATTCGTGGAGTTCGGCGAAGTGAAGTTTGTGATGAAGTGCATGTGAATCTTTTTTCATATCGACATTTTAGCATTTAGTACACTTGTGAACCAATAGCAACTCCTATATAGTTCACTAATGAACTATATTGATGTGATGGTGACAAAATGCAAACAACGATGACCGAACGCAGACCACCCTCGCTGCTGTCATTTCTTTTTGAGTCCCGAGCTCTCCTTGATGTTGCAAGCGTGCCGCTTACGCTCGCTGGTAGCAAGCTGGTCAGAAACCAAGCAAACCATGCTCTGCCAATTATTCTGTTCCCTGGCTTTGGCTCCGACGAGGTCTACCTAAAGGCTCTTGAACATTACTTAAGCAACCTAGGCTATCAAGCTGAAGGATGGGGGCTTGGCACAAATTTGGCCGGCGCCGATATAGACCATACTTTAGAAGACCTGCACCCGCGCTGGGAATTCGAAAGTCCTGACGGCTACACGCCAGAGACCTACCGCGGTGAAGGCGGTGTTCCCATGTTGTGTGATAAGGCCATTGATCGAGTGATCAAACGTTCAGAGGAACTAGATTCGCCCGTCGTGCTTATAGGCTGGAGCCTTGGTGGTTACCTCGCCCGCGAATGCGCGCGCGAGCTGCCTGACCAAGTAGCTCAGGTGATTACATTTGGAGCGCCCGTTTATGGTGGCCCCAAGTACAGCCGTGTTGCAAGCGTGTTCAAAGCCAGAAACTTTGATCTTGATTGGATAGAAGAGTCCATCGAAAGACGCACCAGCAAACCCATCATGCAGCCGATTACTTCGATCTACAGCAAATCAGATGGCATTGTTTCTTGGACGGCAGCGATCGACCAAGATAGCCCCAATGTCGAAAATATCGAAGTCAACGCCTCGCATCTCGGCATGGGGTTCAACCGAAAGGTGTGGAAGATAATCGCAGATGCGCTGCAAGCCAAGGCACTGCAGCAGGCGGAACTAACTTCTTAGCAACTGATTGGACGGATCGTAAACCGCGTCTATTTCAATGTGTGCCTTACGCATGCCTAGGCTGGTAAACACCTCTAATTCAGTGCCCTGCTCGACTAACTCAGGTTTGATATAAGCGAACGCCAGGCTGTATCCAACCCGGTGCCCATAGGCGCCACTGGTGGTTATGCCTATAAGCTCGCCCTGATGGTAAACCGCTTCATTGCCAAAACATTCGCAAGCCACGTCGTCATCAAAGGCCAAATAGGCGAGCTTTATTTCGCCGCCTTCTTGCTCACGTTTTCGTACCGTCTCAACCCCAATAAAGTCTCGGCTGGTGTCGATAAACCTATCCATGCCAGCTTCCACACCGGTCATCTCTTCAGTGAATTCATGGCCCCATGCGCGATACATTTTTTCCATCCGCATTGAGTTGAAGGCAAGACCGCCAAAATCCCGCAAGCCCTTTTCTGCGCCAACGCGGAATAATGATTCGTAAATGCTCGGCAGTTGATAAACAGGCATATGCAGCTCGTAACCAAGCTCACCCGCATAGCTGACTCGAATCGCTCGCACCATGGCGGCGTCCACTTGAATCATCTGCGTGGTCAACCAAGGAAAAGCCTTGTGCGACAAATCCGATGCACTCAGTTCTTGTAAAATTTCTCTGGATTTGGGGCCAGTTAACAGCACGCCTCCCCAAGCATCGGTACGATTGATAATTTCGACATCAAAGCCATCGGCATGTTGCTCCATCCATTGATAGTCACGCACTTCACCACCCATCGGGCCCACTAAAAAGAAGTGTTCTTCATTGATACGCGTAATCGATTGCTCGGTCATGATGCCGCCGTTAGGCCCATGAAAAAGAGTCAATCCAAGCCGGCCATCTTGGCCAGGCAATTTGTTACAACTTAAGCGGTCGAGAAAAGCGTAGGCATCTTTGCCAATAATTTCATACTTGGCCGCACCCGAGATATCTGTAACTCCAGCCGCGTGTTGCACAGCCGCGCACTCAGCAGCGACTACCTCGTGTGTTTCATTTCTGCTCCAAGTGGGTGTTTCGTGCGGCACCTCTTTGGTGGCGAACCATTGCGGCTTTTCATAACCATGCACGACACCATGCACAGCGCCCTTCTCTTGCAATATTGCGTACAGCGGCCCGTTGCGTTGTGCACGCCCAATCGGCCGGTGTTCAGTGGCACCCATGGCGGTAAACATGGTTTCATAACTTTCTATCGCCTTGGTCACAAGAAAGTTTTTATCCTCATACGCCCATGCACCAAAGCGTCGGCTATCGAGCGGTGCCATATTGATTTCTGTTTCACCGTAGACCATCCATTGCGCCATGAATTTGCCCAGCGAACCCTGTGCAATGCCAATACTTGATCCACACAGATTCCAAAAATTGCGCAACCCTTCTTGCGGGCCGGCTAACACATTGTCGTCTGGCGTATGGGTAATGGGGCCGTTTACAACCGTAGATACGCCGACTTCACCAAACGCAGGAGTCAACTCCATGCAGCGATCTAAAAATGGCATCAGGCGGTCTAAATCTCCCGGGAATAACTCACGATCAAAGCCCCAGTCCATACCGTCGAGTGCCCAAGGTTTAGAACCCCAGGTTTCGTAAGGACCAACTAAGAACCCGTCGCCCTCTTGGCGAATGTAAGAGTTTGAATAAGAGTCACGGCAAACCGGCATCTCCTTCGTTAAGGCTTTTACATCCGGGTGCGCATCAGTGACCAAATACTGGTGCTCTAAATTAATGATCGGAACTTTAACCCCGACCATAGCGCCAACCTCAGGAGCAAAGCACCCTGCGGCATTCACCACATGCTCGGCTCTGACCGTGCCCTTTTCGGTGATTACTTCCCACTCTCCGTTGGCGAGTTGATTGATATCAAGCACTCGGTTGTAGCGGCTTATGGTGGCCCCGTTTTTGCGTGCCGCTTGCGAGATCGGCATGACCACTGAAGTAGGGTCAACGTGACCATCATTCGGTGTGCTGACGATAACTCTCGCCTTATCGAAATTCATCAGAGGGTTGAGCTCTTGTGCCTCGCGCTTGCTAATAATATTGAACTCGCAAGGGATGTTTTTTGAGCGGCTTTCCATATTTCGAAACCACTCTTCTTCGAGCTGGGTATAGCCGATGCGTAAGCTGCCGGGCTGTTTAAATGGGGAAGGTTCACCCGTCAGTTCAGGGAGCTCTTTGGTGTAGAGATCAATCGATGCCTGATGCACCTGTGACACGGTCATACTGCCATTGAGGTTACACAGCAAACCCGCGGCATGCCAAGTAGAGCCGCTAGTGAGTTCGCCTTTGTCAATCAACAGCGTGTCGGTCCAGCCTTCTTTACTCAAGTGATACAGCAAGCTAACACCTAAGGAACCACCACCAACAATTACCACGCGTGCGTAATCAAGCATTTACTTCTCCTCTCGCGCTGGAACTTTAGCGCTACAACCTTGGGATATATTTTATTTTTATCGGTGCCGAACACTTGGCTCAGCAACACTTAACCGTGAGATATTGGCACCCATTAATCGGGCGCACAACAACCAGATTAAGCAACTTAATGGAACCAGCTTTTGATTGCTATCATGCAATCGACATTGAGTGATTTAAAGCACCCTTAAGGATTTTAAAAAATAGAAATTTTAGCTGTTTTCATGCCTATTATTTTGATTATTGAGACTATTAGAGTCATTAAATCTCAAATATGGTTGCTGCGCCAAATTCTCGTTGCTAATCTTACACGGCTAATTTGTACTCACAAACTAGCTCACAAAAAACTTATTCATCGACACTGAAATTTGGAGGAAGGACCATGGCACGCATGACTCCTAGCGAAGCATTTGTAGAAACTCTGGTTGCCAATGGCGTAACTGATATTTTTGGCATTATGGGGTCAGCCTTTATGGATGCCATGGATATTTTCGCCCCCGCTGGAATCCGTTTGATTCCAGTTGTGCACGAACAAGGAGCGGCGCATATGGCAGATGGCTATGCGCGCGCCACGGGCAAGCATGGCGTGGTGATTGGTCAAAACGGACCGGGCATCAGCAACTGCGTAACGGCCATTGCGGCAGCTTATTGGGCGCACAGCCCGGTGGTTATGATTACGCCTGAAACGGGCACGCTGGGCCAAGGCTTAGGTGGCTTTCAAGAAGCCGATCAGCTGCCCATGTTCCGCGAATTCGTTAAGTATCAAGGCCATGTAAACAACCCCGCCAGAATGGCTGAATACACCGGCCGCTGCTTTGATCGTGCCTTATCCGAAATTGGCCCAACTCAGCTGAATATCCCGCGGGATTATTTCTACGGCGATATCGATGTCGACATTCCCCAACCGGCGCGCTTGGACCGAGGCCCAGGCGGGGAACGTACGCTGCAAGAAGCCGCCGATCTGCTAGCGGAAGCTAAATTCCCAGTTATTGTTGCAGGGGGCGGTGTGGTTATGGCCGACGGTGTTGAAGAGTGTAAGGCGCTCGCAGAGCGGCTCGGTGCGCCGGTAGTCAACAGTTACCAACACAATGACTCGTTTCCTGCCAGCCATCCACTTTGGTGTGGGCCGCTAGGCTATCAAGGTTCTAAAGCCGGCATGAAATTAATCTCCAAAGCCGATGTGGTGATTGCTCTGGGTTCACGCCTTGGGCCGTTTGGAACCTTGCCGCAACACGGCATGGACTATTGGCCAACCGATGCCAAGATCATTCAGATTGATGCAGACCACAAAATGCTCGGCTTGGTGAAAAAGATTTCAGTCGGCATTTGCGGCGATGCCAAAGCCGCGGCCATTGCTCTAACCAATTTACTTACTGATAAAGCGCTGGCCTGCGATGCAAGTAAAGAAGCACGGGCAGCTGAAATTGCCGACGAGAAAAAAGCTTGGGAAGCAGAACTAGACGAGTGGATCCACGAGAAAGACGACTTCAGTCTGGACATGATCGAAGAAGCTAAGAACGAGCCGGGTAATTGGCTGCATCCGCGGCAAGTACTGCGTGAACTCGAAAAAGCCATGCCAGAAGACGTAATGGTCTCAACCGACATCGGTAATATCAATTCTGTTGCGCACAGTTATCTACGTTTTGAGCGACCCCGCTCGTTTTTCGCACCGATGAGTTTTGGTAACTGTGGATACGCACTGCCAACCATGATCGGCGCCAAAACAGCAGCGCCGGAACGTCCGGCGATTGCCTATGCAGGCGACGGCGCTTGGGCCATGAGCATGACCGAAATCATGACCAGCGTGCGCCACGACATTCCGGTTACCGGCGTGGTCTTTCATAATCGTCAATGGGGCGCAGAGAAAAAGAACCAGGTTGACTTCTATAACCGTCGCTTTGTTGCAGGCGAACTTGAAAGCGAGAGCTTTGCGGGTATCGCGCAAGCCATGGGCGCTGAAGGGATCGTCGTCGATAAGCTAGAAGATGTTGGCCCTGCCCTGAAGAAGGCCATCGATATGCAGATGAATGAGCGTAAAACCTGCGTGATCGAAATCATGTGCACCCGTGAGCTGGGCGATCCGTTCCGTCGCGATGCTTTGTCAAAACCGGTTCGCTACCTCGAGAAGTACAAAGACTACGTTTAGAACCCAAAATCGGCTTAGGCTCGCCCTTAATTAAGTCGGCGAGCCTTTTGCTCGACTCGTCGACTCTTTGAGGTACCCTTAGCGTGAGCGGGCACTATTGTCTGCTTGCGTTAGCGCCGAACTCACCGACACTAGACCTGCCTCGATATCACTTTGAACACGCACCGATAACAAGCCGTAAAGCCATGCTCAGTAAAACTCCGGTTGAATGCCCGCAAACGCTGCTTGATAAAGCGTCTGGTTCCGCTCCTGTTGCAACGGCAGTTGTGAACGCTGGATCGAAACTGGTGCTTCAGAGCGCCCAGATGGCTCACCAAGAAGGACTCATCGAGCCAGTATTCGTTGGTAACAGAGCCGAGATTCAGACGCTTGCCGGACAACTCGATTGGGACATTTCCACACTGCGCATTGTCGATGCCGACAATGAATTAGAAGCCGCCAACACAGCTGTCTCGTTAGCGCGAGGCAACGAAGTCGCCTCTTTAATGAAGGGTGATGTGCATACCGATAATTTGCTCAAAGCGGTGTTAAACAAAGACCGCGGCTTGAGAACAGGCAGCCGATTAAGCCATGTGTTTCATATGTCGGTTCCCACTTCCACGCAAACGATTTGCATTACCGACGCTGTTGTAAATGTTCAACCCGATGTCACCACCAAATTGCACATCGCTCGCAATGCTACTTTGCTCATGCATGCTCTGGGATTTGAGCAACCAAAAATTGCCGTGCTGTCTGCCACCGAGGTGGCAACGCCATCGATGCCCTCGAGTATTGATGCCGCCGCAGTAGTAAAAGCCGCCGCCGAAGGGGAAGTAGAGGGCGCTCTTGTGGGCGGACCCTTTGCCTTTGATAACGCGATGTCACTTGAGGCTGCTAAGTTAAAAGGAATCAGCGATCCGGTCGCTGGCCAGGCTGACGTTCTGTTGGTACCCAACATAGAGACCGGCAATGCGCTGTTTAAGCAAATGGTGTATTTCATGAGCGCCGCGGCCGCCGGCGTTGTTTTGGGCGCCAAGGTGCCAATTGTACTTACCTCGCGCGCTGATCCAGCTGCAGCGCGTCTCGCCGCCGCGGCGTTGGCGTCAATTTACGCTAGCCACTCACCTAACCACGGACAATAGACGTGACTGAAATCAGCCAACTGCAACCCGACCAAATGCTGGCCGTTAAAGACCTGTTTGGTATCGACAGCACATTAAAAGTACCTGCCTTCAGTGAGCGCGATGAACATGTGCCTGAGATAGACCCGGCCTATCAGTTCAATGCAGACGTGACCTTAGCGATCTTATCGGGCTTCGTACAAAACCGCCGGGTAATGGTGCAAGGCATGCATGGAACCGGCAAGTCTACCCACATCGAGCAAATTGCCGCGCGTTTAAATTGGCCCTGTGTGCGGATTAATTTAGACGGCCACATCAGTCGTTTAGACCTGATTGGTCGCGATGCAGTAGTGCTAAAAAACAACAAACAAATCACCGAATTTCAAGAAGGTATTTTGCCGTGGGCAATACAACGACCCGTGGCACTAATCTTTGACGAACTTGATGCCGCCCGACCAGAGGTCATGTTCGTGATTCAACGCATCTTGGAACGCGAAGGCAAATTCACCTTGCTCGATCAAAATAAAGTGCTTGCCCCACACTCACATTTTCGTTTGTTCGCCACCGCCAACACCGTTGGCTTGGGTAACCTAAATGGCCTTTACCATGGCACCACGATGATGAATCAAGCGCAAATTGATCGCTGGAATATTGTCGCCAAACTCAATTATTTGTCGGCTGAGGACGAGGCCAATATCGTGATTAGTCGGGTACCGAGTTTTGATAGCGAAGAAGGGCGAAAAACGGTTCGCTCAATGGTGGCGCTTGCTGATCTAACTCGAAAGGGATTTGCAGCCGGCGACATATCGACTCTGATGTCGCCAAGAACGGTTATTTTTTGGGCTGAAAACCAAGAGATCTTCCGCGATGTGGCAGCTGCTTTTCGTCTTTCATTTTTGAATAAATGTGACGAGGCCGAGTATTCGATCATTGCCGAGTACTATCAACGTTGCTTCGACACCGAACTTTCTGAAAGCGAAACCATCAGTGAGTGGTTTGACTAAGCAAACATGCAACGGCTCGAAGTTCTCCAGCAAAAGCTCGAACACTGGTGCGCTGCGTCGGTTAGAGCACTGTCTGGTAAACCCACTGTTCATTACCGCGGGCATAACCTTTACCTTGGCGAGCAACATCTAGCGCTGCGCGCGCCCTATCTGCATTTAGACTTCTCCACCCACAACGCACATCAGTTGCGCGGAGTTGCCGACGCCATCGCGCTGCGGTTACGCAATAGCGATAACCAACTGCATGTCTGCAATAGCCCAGAGAGCCCACTACAGCAATTAGTTTTCGAGTTACTTGAGCAACTCAGAACCGAAGCGTTGGTGCCCGACAAGTTTGTTGGCATGCGCAAAAACCTACGCAATCGCTTCCTATTTTGGGCGACTCAAGCATCCACATCTAAATTGGTTGAAAATGATATCGGCTTGCTGATCTTCACATTAACGGTGATGGCATGGTCACGTTTATTAAGTGAGTCGATCCCCGAACATATCGAGGACGTTATCGAATCCACCCGCTGGGGTTTGGCCGAAAGTATCGGTTCTCAACTTAGAGAACTAAAACGCTTCAAACACGAGCAGCAAGCTTTTGCCGACACGGCGCTATTGATCGCCAAAACAATTAGCGACATGGCTAACGAGCAAAGCTCTAATGGCGAAGACCAAGAGGATGCAGCAGCACAATTGCAAAAACTTGCTGAGAGCAAACAGCTCAATTTGAAGTGGTTGGAAAACGACAGCGAGCAAGTGCAAAACCAGTTTGGCATCACGGCGCCTAATGCGCTGGAATCGATACCAGACGGTTTCGTCTATCAAGTTTTCACCAACGAGCATGATCGAGAACTCGCGGTCACACAGCTAATTCGCACCGCGCAGTTGCGTAAGTTCCGCATACAGTTAGACAAACGCATCCGGCAACAATCGCTCAATACTCACCGAGTCGCCCGTTACATCAAGCAACTCGTTGCCAGCCCTACATTATCGGGCTGGTCGTTCGGACAGGAGCAAGGCTACTTAGATGCCGCACGATTAACTCGCCTGGTAACCTCGCCAGAAGAACGTCGCTTGTTTCGGCGAGAAGATCTGCGTTCTCAGAGCGATTGCGCAATCAGCATTTTGATCGATAACTCGGGGTCAATGAATCACCACAACGAGACCGTTGCCGCGCTCGTGGATAATCTTGCCAAAGCCTTGGAACTTGCGAGCGTACGCTGCGAAGTGCTTGGATTCACTACCCGGGAATGGAACGGTGGTCAGGTTATGAAAGATTGGCTTGCTGCTGGCAGCCCAGATAATCCAGGACGCTTGAATGCAATACAACACACCGTTTACAAGGAGTTTGAAACGCCGTGGCGCCGATCTAGACCTGCAATTGCAGGCTTGCTCAGAACGGATTTATTTCGTGAAAGCGTTGATGGCGAAGCCTTGGAGTGGGCATCTCAAAGACTGTCACTACGATCTGAAAGCAAGAAGATACTCATTGTAATCTCGGATGGATCACCGATGGACACGGCGACGGTAAGCACCAATCATGAGCGCTATCTTGATCACCACCTAGCGCAGGTTTGCCGAAATATTGAGCGGCGCCCAGACCTTAAACTGTGTGCCATTGGCGTGGGCTTAGATCTCAGTGCCTACTATCAACACAGCATATCGATTACGCTCGATAACGAGCTAACAACCAACGACTATCTCGCGATGGCGGAATTACTGCACCGCGCGACCTAGCAGGAACAATCAGAGGAATTCAAAATGCCATTAAAACGATATGTAACAGAAATGGGTATGGGCGTTGATGTGCACGGCGGCGACTATACCAAGGCCGCATGCCGCGCCGTGTCCGACGCAATCCGCCATAGCAGTCTGAATTTCTTTCCTCACATAGACTACACGCGCGACGATATGCGCATCATCGTGAAAATTGGCGCCAAGCATCCCGAGCAAGTAGACCGACAAAAGGTGGCGGATGAACTGCCGTATGGCCAGGTAACAGTAGAACCCGAAACCGGTGGTCTAGATGTACTGGCCGAGAACGGCGAAGACCTGATGGTGGTCGTCAATGCAGTACTGTTGGTTTGCTTTGAGGATAAATAGGCTAGCTTTTGCTGACTGGTTCGCCGAGGTTCATGGCTGCTTTGAGGCTGGATTAGAAAAATCGCCCCCCCAAAGCAGCAAACCTTGTGTCGCTATTCTTATTCCGATTGACCGCGATACCAAATCGGAGATGACCAAGCCATTTCTCGTATCATCTGCGGATACGAATCATCACTACAAACAGCCGGGCGTTGATCTTCGCCGAGTCGATCGCAGTCATAGTTGTGCCAACGTTTGACTGGCGGTTCAACCGCACGCAAATAGTAGTATGCAGATTGTTTTGCATCGAATTTTTCATCGGTGAAAACAGTACACAAACGGCTTGCGCCATTCTCAGACTTAGCGACAGGTAAAACTTCGTTGTGCATTTTGCCATCGGCGTCTACCCAGCCTTTGATGAGGTGCAGTTCGGCAAGGTTTTGACCTTCAGGGTCTTTGTTGGCTGCGGCCAAGAAATGAGGCTTGCCGCTGGCATTGACACTAAGGTCGCCACCCATTGGCACACCGCCCGCGTAAGCTTTTTTAATCATGTCTGGATCATCACACAAGTTTTCCGCGTAGCTCCAGCCGCCGAACAAGCGCACTGTCATGCGCGGGCCGGATGTGCCGAAAACTTCTCGATTAAGCATCGCGTCGAAGATTGCATCGCGCGTATTTTCCTTGGCCCATACACCGGCTAAACCACCTGGGTTGCCATCAATACCACTGGTGAGCAAACCGGGTTGCAGACGTTCTGCGGGGGTAGATTCCAAAGTGACCGCCCCCGTCCAGTCTGATTCCAACACCGCACCTGGTGTTGAAGAATGTGTGTCAGTCGCGGCGATGGTGCCCAGCTTAATAGGGTTGAAACCAATCTCTTGCTCTTCCTTCAGTCCAACAATAAGGCCAGAACGCTGAAAATCTGTCGGGTCCACACAACCGGCACCCAGCATGCCATTGGCACCAATTTCACCGTCGGCACATTCCTTAGTCACTTCAGTAGCTTGAGAAGTCGCTAAGCTGCCGCCTGTGAGATCGCGAGTAACATAGGTTTTCTCTTCACCCATTCTGCGCACTTCTTCAACCGAACATAGTTCGTCAGGCGCTCCAAACACGGTGCTCAACCCATTAATACACTCGGAACTGCCTTTGTGTTGGAAGATTTCCATAATCGGTTCACGCTGCAGCCGCTTTTGCGCGTAGGCGCGCTTCGCTTCTGAGGTGTCTTCAAGTTGCATATACGGCGCCATGCGGCCATTCGCAAGATTCGAGTTATGAGGAATGGTTAAGTAGTCACAACCGCTTGCCGCGTCGCATACTTGATCCAAGTTCGCCCACAACTTGCTGTCAATCGGCGCGTCGATATAACTGACCGGCGCCGCAGGCACGACATCATTGCGAAAAATCACGTTTCGATGATAGTTCGACGTGCCAGGTGTGCCGGTGTACTCATAACCAACAAAGCTCGTGAATTCACAAGGCGTGTTGACCTCATTAGCGGCCCGTTGCACCTCTTGCCATGGAGATACGGCGTATTCTCGACACAGCGAACCATCTTCACCACAAATTTCAGCAATCCGCGCGGGCGTTTCGGTCGTGATTACCGTCCCCAACATCATCATGCCTTGGCGTTGGTTGGCGCGATAGTTTTGACAAAACTCAGTGTCATAACTTGGCGAGCCCTCAGCGCGACAGATAGCACTTTCGCCCAAGAATTCACCATGATCGGTCACCGCCAGAAAGTCGAGTGGGCGGTCGATTTGCGCGGTGCCGGTGGCTTCGCCTTGTTCGTTTACGGGGAAGAACGGAATACTCTCGCCGCGCGCGTAACGTTGCGCGTCGAATGGCGTAGTGCCGGTGCTATTCGCAGCTGCGTCAAAGGAGTAACTGGTGTGCACGTGCAAATCCCCAAACAAGGCCATGCCATCTTCGTTGCGATTACCACAACTTGTTTCAGGAGTATCGCTCGATTCAGCTTTTGCAACGAATTCCGTCTCAGCGACAGGATCAACTGCACTCGCCTTATCGTTGGCCTGCTCTGCGGGGTTGCATGCAACCAGCATGATCGTCATTAGACAAGCAACGACGACACGACCAAAATTTATTATTCCTCGCATTGGGAGACTCCGATTTTTATAGTTGTTATGAGTATGGAGAGAGCGATCTGATGTTGAATTCTCTCGATTAGGTTCATTATTGAATACCAACCGTCGCCAAGGCAACCTAATGAAGGCAATCCGAGCACTATGGTGAGTGTTACACGGTCTAGCTATACTTCCCGATTAAGCGCAAACACCCAGACGATCATGGAACCAACTGCATTTTTTGAACTCACCGACACAGGCCAATTTAACGCCACCGAAGCTTCCCGCGGGCCATGGTCTGAAGCGCATTGTCATGCTGGGCCAGTGAGTGGGTTGATGGTGAGGGCACTCGAGCAATTGGTCACTGACAAGACCTTAACTCGCATTACATTGGAGTTTATGCGGCCGGTTCCAATGCTAGGGCTCAGTGTAGAAGCAAAGCTTGAGTCTGCGCGGCGCACTGTCTCAACCGCGAGTGCGCAGCTGTTTGACGCAGATCAAAAACTGTGTGCCGTTGCCCGTTCGTTACATATTGTCGAGTCAGACTACCAAGATATTCCTACCCTAACTCCAACAGCGGCGCCAAGCGCGAACGATGCGAGCGTGGACGATGTGCTCCCAGAAACTCGCCACTCGTTGCGCTCATTTCGTGATTTTGTCGAACTAAAATCAACGGAGGCAGTGCGTGGCGCTTTCGGTGCAAAAACGATTTGGATGAAAACCCTACCCTTGCTGGCCAATGAAACCCCTTCACCATTTCAATCGCTCTGCGCTATTGCCGATTGTGGCAATGGTATTTCGAGAAACGCAGCCACCCATCAAGTGGGCTTTGTGAACGCGGATCTAACGATCAACATCCATCGCCCGCCTTGCTCAGAGTGGCTAGCTTCTGAAGCAAAATCACATTGGCATAATTCTGGTATCGGTTTGTCTGAAGCCGTCATTTATGACCAACAGGGCCCAGTTGGAGTGGCCTTGCAATCTTTAGTCTTAAAACCGGCGGGTCAATAAATAAACCATCATGTTTAACAATTGATCGATTGAATTTAGCGCGGTGGCGGCATAGAATCCGCGCGCCGAGGCGTTCTGCCTGAAACCACTCACCCCATTCGGAGTCGTTGGACTCCCGAGTTCCCATGTTTGAATTAGTAGCGGCACGTCGTGCCAGCTTGAAGAACGATATATTGTCGGGTCTGACCGTGGCCCTTGCCTTGGTTCCAGAAGCCGTAGCGTTTGCATTGATTGCGGGCGTCGAACCATTGGTTGGTCTCTATGCCGCAGCAATTGTGGGCTTTATTACCGCAGTTGCCGGCGGGCGGCCCGGTATGATCTCAGGCGCCACCGGCGCTCTCGCGGTGGTGATGGTGTCCTTGGTCGCACAACATGGTGTTGAGTACCTATTTGCAACCGTGATTTTGATGGGCGCGATTCAGATGTTGGCATCGGTACTTCGCATTGCAAAGTTTATCCGTCTGGTTCCTCATCCCGTCATGCTTGGCTTTGTGAATGGCCTGGCAATCGTGATTTTCTTGGCCCAGCTGGGCCAGTTCGGCGTTGATACTGGCGTGGGTTGGGCAAAAGATACGTTTCTGGAAGGCAGCATTGTAGATGTGGCTTGGTTACCTGCCCCTGAACTCATGATGATGATTGGTTTGGTGGTGATAACCATGGCGATTATTCGCTATCTGCCATTGCTGACTAAAGCAATACCATCCTCTTTAGCGGCCATTTTAGTGATCTCATTTGACGTCATCGGCTTCGATATTGATACTAGGCTGGTCGGGGACGTTGCATCGATTGCCGGTGGCCTACCCACTTTTAGCATTCCAACCGTACCGTTCAATGCCGAAACGCTAAGCATCATTTTCCCCTACGCCTTTATTCTCGCGGCCATTGGGCTTATTGAGTCACTGCTGACGCTGCGCTTAATCGACGAGCTTACTGAGACTCGCGGTAATGGTAACAAAGAGTGCTTTGGACAAGGCTTGGCGAACACAGTAACGGGATTGTTCGGCGGCATGGGTGGTTGCGCGATGATCGGTCAGAGCATGATTAACGTAAACTCCGGCGGCCGCGGCCGACTATCTGGAATTGCCGCGGCGGTATTTTTAGGTATTTTCATTCTCGTCGCATCGTCTTTGATTGAACAAATACCGATCGCGGCATTGGTCGGCGTTATGTTCATCGTTGTGATTGGTACTTTCGAATGGTCAAGCTTTAGAATCATTCGACGAGTTCCCAAAGAAGACGCGTTTGTCTTAATAACGGTCTCTGCTGTCACCGTGTTTACCGACTTGGCCATCGCGGTGGTCGTTGGTGTCATCATTTCTGCCTTGGTGTTTGCTTGGAACCACGCCAAGGAAGTCCGTGTTGAAAAACGCGAGAATCGCTACGGATCACACTACTACACAGTTCACGGACCACTTTTCTTTGGCTCTACTGCCTCCTTTTCAGAGCAGTTCACACCCCGTGACGACAACAATGACGTGATCATTGATTTTGCCGATTCGCGGGTAGCCGACTATTCAGGCATCGAAGCGATTGATGCCCTCGCCGAACGATATCGTAAGAACAATCGCACTCTGCACCTCTTGCACCTGAGCCATGAGTGTAAAAAGCTACTCAAAAAAGCCGGTAGCCTAGTAGAAGTAAACGTCGTTGAAGACCCCAAGTATTTTGTTGCTATTGAGCGCGCGTGGAATGAAGAAGATGCCCTGCCCTCGCAGGAATCTAGTTAAGCGGTTGACAACATCCCAATGAAAACCTTAAGAAGTTTGTGCAATAAGTACACCGCAGAGTATCCGCTAGAAAAAGCCAGCAAACATCTCACGACCCATCAAGCAACGGCCACGCCATGGCCTAAGGTCACTATTGATAAACAACCGCTTCGGGTTAGCCCAATTCTGGGCTAACCCAATGAGCTATAGGAGTAGTATGGCCGCTTAATCACAGTTAAGTATTTCGCGAAAAGTGATTCTGCAGTTAGTAATTCATGGAGTGCGAGCGTATACTCGCGCGGCACTCAAGCTAAGGGTTGGGCACACACTGTTGCCGCCAACTTTGTTACTGACAAACTCTATTTGTTGTAGGTAATTAGAACCCGCTTTCGAGTGCTCTGTCATCGCGCTGCCAACTCCAGTTCGGTGTTTACGCTTCTGGAGAGCATCGATGTCAAACCCTGATCAAACCACACACCATCAGTCCTTTGCAGACTTAGGCTTATCTTCGGAAGTCTTAGCGGCGGTACAGGACCAAGGCTATGAACAGCCTTCTCCAATTCAGGCCGCCACGATTCCGGCGCTGCTTGATGGTCACGATCTACTGGGCCAAGCACAAACCGGCACCGGTAAAACAGCCGCATTCGCGTTGCCATTGCTCAGCTCAATCGACGCTAAGAAACGTTACCCGCAATTGCTAATTTTAGCGCCAACGCGAGAACTCGCAATTCAAGTAGCTGAAGCCTGTCAGCAGTACGCCAAGCATATTAAGGGGCTCGAAGTACTGCCAATTTATGGCGGCCAGTCTTACACCATTCAGTTAAAGCAACTTAAACGTGGCGTGCAGGTTGTCGTAGGCACACCGGGTCGCGTCATGGATCATATGCGCCGCGGCACCCTATCGCTTGACGGTTTAAAAGCGCTGGTACTCGATGAGGCCGACGAAATGTTGCGCATGGGGTTTATTGATGATGTGAAGTGGGTACTCGAGCAATCTCCACCAGAACGGCAAATCGCATTGTTCTCGGCGACTATGCCTAAGGAAGTGAAGAAGGTCGCTGATCACCACCTGAACCAGCCGAAACACATCAAAATTGCCAGTAAAACAGTCACCGCGACGAACATCTCGCAGCGGTTTTGGGTAGTACGCGGAACTCATAAATTGGATGCGATTACCCGCATTCTAGAAAGCGAAGAGACAAATGGCGTTATCGTCTTTGTACGTACAAAAAATGCAACATCAGAACTCGCTGACAAACTCTCAGCACGAGGGTTTCGCAGCGAAGCCCTAAATGGGGATATCCCCCAGGCTAATCGAGAAAAAATCATCGATCGATTGCGCAAAGGACTGCTCGATATTTTGATTGCAACCGATGTCGCTGCCAGAGGGCTCGACGTTGAACGCATAAGCCACGTTATCAATTTCGACGTACCGCATGACACTGAATCTTATGTGCATCGAATCGGTCGTACAGGTCGCGCCGGTCGTGAGGGCAAAGCCATCTTGTTTGTTGCCCCACGTGAGAAGCGTATGCTGTCGGCGATCGAACGCGCAACCAAGCAAACCATCGAGCCAATGGAGTTGCCAACCGTCAAAGACATTAATGAAGGCCGCGTTAATCGTTTTAAGAACAAACTGACCAATGCAGCAGCGACCGAAGATCTAAGTATTTATTCACAAATCATTGCGGAGTTGCAGCGCGAGCACGAATTAAGCGCAGAGCGTATAGCCGCAGCCGCATTGTTGCTGGCTCAGGGCGATACCCCGCTGATGCTGGACGAGAAAGAGCTCAGAGCCACGCGTGCGTTTGACAACGAACCGTCAAGCAGCCAGCGCGGCGGCGAAGACCGACCCAACCGAAGAGCAGACAAACCTGCGCCGAGAGTTTCTGCGACACCGCTCAAAGAATTCCCGGACTTAGAGATGTCGCGGTTTCGTATCGACGTTGGGCGCCGCAACAGCATTCGCCCCAGCAACATTGTCGGTGCGATCGCCAATGAAGCCGAGATAGAGAGCAAATATATCGGCGAGATCGAAATTAGAGAAGAGTATTCAACCGTCGACCTACCCGCTGATATGCCCAAAGGCATATTGTCTATTTTGAAGAAAGTGCGAGTCGCCGGCCGGCCGATGGCGTTGTCGATCTACAACGGCGAAAACAATGAAGAATCTGCAGCGCGGTCAAAGCGCAAAGACTTCTCAAGTGAATCCGCACCAGCGAAGAAAAAATCCTACGATTCCAAGAAGCGGAAACCGAACGGTAAGCGCGGCTCGCCTAAATCAGACTTCGCTAAAAACAAGCGCAAGCAACGCAAAAAGAAAGATTGAGCTAGTCAGCTCGGAGCGTGTTCCAAGCCTTTAACTCAAGCGCGAAGCTCGGCAAGTACTAATTAAATTCGAAATTTTGTCGCACCGTTTGCCCGGCTCCACAACGCAGTTCTTTGCGTAGTGGGCTAATCAACAGCCCAGCATTGCCAGTGCTCACAATCTCCAACACATAAGCGCCCGGCGACAGGTTTTTAAACGTATACACGCCGGCATCAAAACGTTGTTCCAAACGCTCTCTGTCTCCCGTTAACATAACGCGCGCCGTAGCGGACTGCGCAACTGCTGAGCCGGTGGCCAAGCCGCCAATATTGCAGGTTGAAACACCCACGCCAGTTACAATCAATTGATTGGTCGAGACTTCGTTGCTGACGCCAGAATTGCTTTCAGCGATTACGTACCAGTTATGCTTGCCAATACTAAGAGGCCCAGACTTAGCGCGGCACTCATTGCTGTCGCATTGTTTTATTCTCTTTTTGTCGACGAAAATACTCATCGATTTGATGCCGTCTGGGTGCGATGCTTTGGCGACAAACTCAACAGCGTCACGATCACTGGGTCGAAACGGAATCGTCTGCATACTGGTAGAGGGCACTATTGAACCTTGTTTAGAATCTTCTTTCTGAGACTCTGCTGAAGCAGGCGTGATTGACTCACTTGTTGCAAGATCGCAGTCTGCACTCCATACCCCACTTAAGCCATCGCCGAAACGACCGCCAATTCTCACTTGTTCAGCGCCGACTTTAATAGCGATGCCGTGCATCATCTGACTGCTGTTCGCGGTAGTAAAGCGGGTCAATTCAATCTCTTTGCCAACCCAACGACCTTCAACATCTTGTGCAAAGCGTTTGTCGTTGCGGTTGATTACTATCTCGCCCTTTACGGATTGATTATCGCGATTAAGGCTTAAGCTACCGCGATCACCTTGTTGTAAATCTAAGGCACATTCCCAGCTTTGGGCATGAGTAACTTGGCTCAGCATCAACATACCTAATGCGGTGACCAAGCTTAAAGACTTCACGCTGCGTTGCTTATGGTTGTTTGAATTGGGGCGCATATTCTTACCTCGCCGACATTGGCTACCGGTCTATTATTGCTGGCACGAGTATCGCATAATTTTTGCCGAATTCTGACGCGGCTAAAATCGCTGTAATCAGCAGCGGCGAGTGTGTAGAAGTAAGCAAACGCGAGTACAAAAAAAGCCGAACCTTTCGGTTCGGCTTTTTTCTACTTGTTAGTGAGGCAAGCTACTAGAACTCAGCACCTAACTGCAAGTAAACAATGCGCCCACGCGGGTCATGAGTACGTGACTCAAAACCACCGTTGGTGAATACCACGGGTGGGTCTTCATCAGTGAGGTTGGTAACGCCTAAAGTAGCGCTGTAGTTTTCGCCAAAGGCATAGCCGATTTGAGCATCGATCGTATCAAAAGAATCGATTTCTTGATCATTTTGATCATCGTTAAAGCTATCAACGAATCGATACGCCAAACGCGCAGTGAGGTTTTCACCAATATAGTTGATGCCCGCTGTATAACGAGTTTCCGGTGTGGGGCTACCAAAATTAGTGAAATTTCGATTGCCTGCTCCTTCGACCAAACCAGCTTGTGGATCATCGATGTCGTAATTGAAGACTTGAGTGAAATCCAAGAATGGCGAGAACGTACCTACGTTTGAATCGATATCATAGCGAGCTGCAATATCAATACCATCGGTCTCAATGCTGGAAGCATTTACATAGTCAGGGAACACAAACAAGATAGTACCCGCTGGGCTACGGCCCACACGTGGCCCAGTTGGGTCAGCGTTCACAATCGCTTGGAAGCTCTCTTGAATGATCGCGTCAGTGAACTCGAAATTCCAATAGTCTACGTCGATTGAAAAATTACCTGGCGCAAAAGAAAAACCGAGGTTAATCGCTTCGCTTTCTTCAGGTTGAATCGGTCGCTCGCCACCTGCTGGTGGAAGATTTCGAACTGCCGCAAACGCCGTACCACCAGTAATTGGGTCGGAAACTTGATTAAGTGACGTGGCCTGCCCATTGGTCTGAAATAAACTCGGCGCGCGGAAACTGCTTGAGAAACTGCCGCGCAGAGAAAGCACGTCGCTGGGGCGGTACAACAACGATACTTTAGGATCAATCGTGTCACCTATAGAGCCGCCATAATCCTCATACCGTAATGCCGCACTCAGCTCTAAGTTGTCCGATAATGGCACTAGCACCTCAGCAAATGCTGCGAACACGTCTCGATCAGCAGCGAAATCTTGGCTACCAATAATAAACGCGAAGGCATCTTGGTTAGACAGCTCATCGAAATCGCGCACGAGGTCTTCACTACGATATTGCAAACCCAGTGCCAAACCAATGTTAGAACCGACGGTACCACTGAATACCGCATCAACCACCGTAAGCTCAGATTCAGAATCAATAACTTGGGTATCAACTAAGAAGTCTAAGAGTGCCGGGTCGTTCGGTAATACATTAAAGCTAGTAGCGAACGGATTGAAGAACTGACAAGGCCCTTGACCACGTACCCCAGTCGCTGGATCACAACCGGCACCACCCAAACCATTCAAGGCATTTGAAAGACGTTGAGTTACCGTGTCTTCTGTGGCAAACCTACTTTCGTTACGACCGTAGGTAAGACCGACGTCGTATCTCCAATCACTGGAACTCGATAAGCTACCTTCGAAGCCAGCACTCAGGCGGATAGTTTCGTACTCTCCGACACTTGGAGACACAGTTCCGCCATTACCACTCACGCGGCCGAAGAATAAAACCGGGCCAAGTGCGGATGGAAAAATATTCCCTGGGTTATCCGCCGGTACTACCGCGCTGCCCAGTTGTAGGAATGGAAAAGAAGGAGAATTACCGCGGATCGCTTCATTGTCTGCGTAAGCTGCTTCAAAACGGAAACGACTATCTTCACCGTAATCGTGAGTTACCGTTCCGTAAAGATTTAAGCGCTCTTCTTCTGGCACCAAATTAAAGAAATCGCCAAAATCGAAGCCGCAGAAACCACCTTGAAAAGGCAGTCCAGCACCATCCAACGCTGCTTGAGCGCCAGCACTCGGAATTGGGAAACCGCCTTCTGAGGCACATCCTGTTGGATCAACTACCGGCAACGCGCCCAAAAGGAAGAAGGCTCCTGGATTACCCAACGCTGAAGTATCGTCTTGCGCACGACTCAATCTGCGCTCAGCCGTGGTCAATGGAGATCGGTCATAGTAGCTGCCAGCAATCATATAATTGGTGGTGTCATTACCCCAGCCAAATTTAAGCTCGGCAGTAACGTCTTCTTGATCACCTTCACCGGTGATGCCGGCATAACGAAGGTTGACTGCAGAACCGCGAAAGTCGTCATCGGTAATAAAGTTGACTACACCAGCAACCGCATCGGTACCATAAATCGCGGCGGCGCCGTCTTTTACGATTTCAACACGCTTCACCGCGATGTTGGGAACCAAAGAGTTAGTATCGACAAACGCAATACCGTCGTTAGTAACCGTACTCGAGCTTACCTGTCGGCGGCCATTCAGCAACACCAACGTAGAAGCCACACCAAGCCCGCGCAGGTTGAAGTTAGAGGTACCCGTGGTCGCGTTTTGTGTAAACGCGTCTGGGTTATTCTGCGATCCGTTATTGATGGTCAAGGTTGAGACAAAATCAGCCACATTCGCTGCACCGATATCATCGAAATAATCATCACCGAAGACGCTAGTTGGAGAAGCGACGTCGGCTTGCCTCAGACGACTAAGGTATGAACCGGTGACGACAATTTCTTCTAGTGTACTGCCTTCCACCGCTTGTTCTTGAGCATGCGACGCAAAGGGGAGCGTTAAAATTAACCCCGCCACTACGCGCTTTGCTAACGAGGGCACGTGGCACCCTCTAAATATACAACTTTTCATGAATCCTCCAGTCTTGGTTTTTAAGGGCATATTCTGTGCCCAACTCTCTCTAGTTTGGCGCTGCTTTAAGCAATACTTTCAACAAACTTGATTACCACGCGCCATGTTGGTATCAAAAGTTTAATAGTCATCATGTCCAGCAGAACATTTGTTGATTTTAATTAACATGGGCGATTGTGAAGCACATCAAGCAACGCGATGTGAAGGCTAATTGGTCGTCCACAATCATGATGTCAGACCGCCACGGATAGCTCTTTATTACAAACAAGTATTACCGACGTCGAATTTAGACTGGCCCTATACTCTTACAGGCTTTATAGACAGCCGGAATCCGCCGCAAGCCTTTGCGACTCAAATAAGTCGCTATACTCTATGAGCTCAAAGCAGCTCCAGTAGAGTTTTGCCTTTAGAATTACCGTTCGTGGGTTTTAGCATTGTCGCAGGACAAATGAAGATTTCCTTTTGCACCTTTTTACACTTAAGCGCATCTAAGTAGTACTTAGAGAAGACCTCAGCCTTGATCTTGGATAAACTCGGGGTGATTTAAAAAACCCAGTTTGGCACTATGTGTTGTGTATTCTGGCGCAGAACAGCAACTTAGAACGGCAGGCAAATACACTTAGTGTCTGTAGTTAGTGATTTTCGAGTACATTTCTTAATCTGATTCGCTCATCCTGAACGTGGAAAAATTTTTCTCACAATTGCGGCAACGCCAAATCTTCAAAGTTGCGATTATCTATATCGTAGCAACTTGGCCGCTTATCCAAATTGTGGATATTGCCATTCCGGTGCTTGGTTTACCGGAGTCGGTGCTGCCGCTCCTATTCAAAGTCTTTTTGGTGGGTTTTCCCATCAGCCTAATCTTTGCTTGGTTAACAAATTTCACCGCCGACGGGCTGGTGAAGGCGAGTTCGACAAGTACAAATCCAGAAAAAGGCGAAAGCACCAACAAATTTAAGGCCAACCTACGTGCGTTTAGCACAATAGGTGGTGCTCTCGTCATGGCGGCCATCATCACCCTGGGCAGCCAACTCTTACTTGGCTCGAAAAACGAACCGCGGCCAGTGGCAAATAATCAAAACACTGCTACGCCAGCTAAATCTGCTGATGATGACCGCGAATCACTCGCGGTATTGCCTTTCGAAGTGTTTAGCAACGACGTGCAAGACGAGTATTTTGTCGATGGCATGGTTGAAGAACTCCTCAACTTGCTGGCTGGAGTTCCTGAACTCAGTGTGGCTGCAAGAACCTCTTCATTCGCCTATAAGGGCGTAAGGGATAAAACCATCACTCAAATTGGTCACGAACTCGGCGTAGACACCATTCTTGAAGGCAGTATTCGCAAGAATGACCTGGAAAACAGAATTCGAGTGACGGCACAGCTTATTAATGTTGCTGACGGCAGCCACCTGTTCTCCGAAACATTTGATCGGGAATACCGAGATATTTTTCAGATTCAAGATGAGATAGCCAAGCGCGTAACCGAGCGCATGAAATCGACACTGTTGGGCAGCCAAAAGCCAATTGAGTTTGTCGCTGGTACAACCAATGTTGATGCTATGGTCGAATATGGCAAAGGCCAAAAGGAATTAGGCCACCGCACAGCCGCATCGCTGCAAAGGGCGATTCAACACTTTAACAAAGCGACTGCGTTAGATGATGGTTACGCACGGGCGCATGTGGGCACAGCCGACGCCACTTTGCTGTTAGCCCTGTATGGCACGCTTCCTCGCGAGACCGCCTATGAGGTGGCGCAAAAATCCATTGAAAAAGCCTTAGCGTTGCAGCCGGAGCTCGCCGCAGCGCACGCATCTCAGGGTTTGCTTTACACCGAGCAACACGAGAAAACCAAGGCCGAAGAAGCTTTTCAAAAAGCCATTGAACTCAATCCAAACTATGCGATGGCGTATATGTGGTACGGCTCTTTAAAGCGTGACCGTGGTGAACACAGTGGCGCAAATGAATTGTTTGCCAAGGCCTCGGAATTAGATCCGAAGTCGCCGGTAGCCGCCTATAACGTCGCTTGGGGCAACTATCAATTAGGTAACGAGACAGTGGCCATGGAATGGTTCTCCAAAATCGTCGCCAACGACCCCTACTATCCTGGCGCCTACTCATTAGTTGGCCATATCCTGCGCAATAGTGGCCGACTTGCAGAATCGTCTGAAATGTTTCGGCGCGCACTGAAAGTTGATCCCAGTAGCAAACAGGCCGTTAGTGGCTTGCTAATCAATGCGATGGATTTGCAAGACGAGGGTGAAACCGACTATTGGTTTGAGCATTTGCAGGACAACCCTTCAATTCTAACTACGAATGAACTCCATCAATTAGAAGCACGCTATTTTCTGGCGTTTAAAAAACCTGAAGAAGCTATCAAAGCGTTAGAGAAGTTAGAATTCAGCCAGTCAGAGCAATTTATTCGCTTGCTTCTAGATGGCGAAGTCGGCTACTACCTCGATGACAATGCTTCTGCCATCAAACACTTTGAGCAGCTGCGACAGACAAACTTTGCGCGCGGCCCTACTTTTCTGAGTCTCTCGGATAGCCAACCTGCGGTGCATTTAGCTCAGGCCTACCTTAGAACCAATGCGAATGATCAAGCAACACAACTACTGAAAGAGCTTAAAACTTATCTAACCGCTGAGTTGGCTCAGAATAGCAAGAATGCGACCACTTACTACACACTGGCCTTGGTCTACGCAATGCAGGGCGACGCCAACGAATCAATAAATCATTTACAGGCGGCGATCGATTCGGGTTGGGTGCAAGTATGGCAAGCCGAAATTGAACCGATTCTATTTGAAGTAGCTAAGGAACCCCGCTTCGAGCTTATGATGGGGGGCGTTAAAGCTCGTCTTGCCTATATGCGCAGCCGCTTGAATAACTCAGAAAGTGCAGGTTTTGCAGAACGAGGTTGATGCGCTTTAAGACGAGAAACACAGCCTCGCAAATGCGCTCGCTTGGCTCCGCCAAAGGAATGAAGACGGCTCGAGAAATCTGCAAATCTCCTATTTGTCAAAATTAGTCAAGAGATGACACAAGTTGTCACTCCAATCGTGAAGAAAAATTTCATTGTGTTTTCAAATGGATAAGTGACTCTGCATTCAGCTTAGGAGGGCCAAACAAAATTTTCGGTATTTTATTCTCCGATGTGCAAAATACCTTGCCAATGACTAGTTTTTTAACTGCGTGTTCGGGGGGATAACCAGTGCAAAGTACCGTCATGAAAAATGGGTTCACCTTAATCGAGCTAATGATCACCGTTGCCATAATCGGCATCTTGGTGGCGATCGCTATTCCTGCGTATTCTGATTACTCTGTGCGTGCCAACATGAGTGAGGTGATATTAGCCTCGTCTACTTGTAGGCGTGAAGTCACAGAGTTCGTGCAGACCAACAAGCGCATACCTACCGAGCTCGAACCAGTATGCCCCCTAGCGGGGCAAACAAAGTTCGTGGATAGCATCGTGTGGAATGGGACTTCAATCACCACCACCACATCGAACTCAGCCGCACTTCGCGAGGCTGGCAGCCATGAGTTTTACTTTACTCCAACGCTAAATGACTCAAGCACCAATATACGGGCCTGGGATTGTTCAGGCACGATGGAAGCTCGTTACCTTCCTGGCATCTGCCGCTAGTTGCAGGGAATCTATTAGCTAACACAACCGCCTGCCCGCTGAGGCCTAGCTCGCCACAAAGCCGAATGTAGTTGCTAGCTTGGCGCGCTCATGGCAGTCTCGCAAATAAAGCGCGGGCGACATTCAAATGCGAGAAAGAAAATTAATTACCTTTTTTGAGGTAAGCGGTTCGGCTCTGGCCATCATTTACGCCTTACTGATTGCATCCAATACGGGCAATGAAGTGCTTGGCTTTGGCTTACTACTCCTATCGGCCCTGCTATTCGCAGCCTGGGCGGTCATCGATAAACGGTGGGCGTTTTTGTGTTTGCAAGGCTTTTATATTTTTTCAGCCATCGTCGGCCTAATCCGTTGGAGTTGAATTTGGTCTCTCCTGCCAAACTGCAACTCTATTTCTTATTCTCACTTGCTATATATTTTAGCCCCGTGCGCGCTTCAGAGGATGCTGCCATGCCGTCAATCGTAGAAGAAATCGTTCAATCTAATTTAGATGCCTACAACCAACGTGATATCGATGCATTTATGTCATCGGTTGCCACCGACATTGAGTTGTTCTCCTTAGGTGAAGCGCAACCAAGCTTATCCGGGCTTCAGGCGGTGCGGGATTTTTATCAAACGCTGTTCGAGAACTCACCCACGCTAAATTCAACGATTATCAAACGCATCGTCATCGGCAACAAAGTGATCGACCATGAGTCAATAAGCGGCCGTAATGGATCTGAAAGCTTGACCGAGCTGGTACTCATTTACGAGGTAGAGAACGACAAAATTACTCGCATCACCGTCGTCAGAGAATAGGTCCGCCCTTGGAACACAAGCTGATCTTGCTGGATTTAGGCGGCGTGCTTATCAAGCTCGGCGACGACCTGTTCCCAAAGCATTGGTTGTCATCAAGCCCGAGCTTTACGCTCAAAGAATGGTTTAATTCAGACACAGCTCGACAATTTGAAACTGGTGCTATTTCGGCCGATGAATTTTTACGCCGGCTGAAAAATGATCTTCAACTAAACCAATCTGTTGAAAAAATTGGCCTCGCCTTCAATGACTGGTTGCAAGGCCTCTATCCTGAAACGGAAGACGTTCTACAGAGCCTGGCACAGCGCTACCAGCTCGCCGTTTTATCTAATACCAACGCTCTGCATGAGCAAATCATCTTGCAAAAATATCGCCTAGATCACTTGGTGAGCGACATGTTCTTTTCGCACCAGATTGGCTTAGCCAAACCAGACGCCGCCGCATTTGAGCATGTACTAAACGCGTTGAGTGTCGCGCCAAGCGACGTTATCTTTTTTGATGACAACCACGCTAATATCGAGGCCGCCAAAGGACTTGGCATGCAAGCTCACCAAGTAAACAGCGCGCTGGAGATACTTAACCACACCTAAGACTCCAGCCACCATTCTGAAGTACGAAAACGAAGCTTCACTAAGTTGAATCCGTTTTTTAGTTTTATGCATCTAATCTCAGGAACGACAGCTTGGCTTGTGCAAGCTTCTTGCATTTTGCCGAACGATATCCCCTAGCCTAGGCCTAAAAAATGAAACTACGGTACAAAATTCTATGTGGGTTTGCTTCGATAATAATTATTGCGCTCGCAACGTTAATGGTAATGATCAGTAACAACGACGCTTGCGAAAAAATCGCACAGCCTGAGATAAGCGGCCCCGTAATGCGCGCCGCCCTGACTCGATGTTATGGATCAGCCGACGTCATCAGTTTTGAACAAATTACCAAGCCACAGCCCGTGGCTGGCGAGGTCTTGGTACGAGTCAAGGCCGCCGCCGTTAACCCGCTCGATTGGCACCAAATGCGTGGCTCTCCGTACCTTATGCGTTTGGGTTCAGGCTTGGGCAAACCTAAGAGTGCCGAGTTCGGCGTGGATTTCGCCGGCGTTGTTGAATCTGTTGGTGCAGGCGTAACTCAATTTGCGCCGGGTGATGAAGTCTTTGGTGGCTGGGGTGGTGCGTTCGCCGAATATTTAGTGATGCCCGCAAATCGCGCCATCGTCAAGAAACCATCAAGCGTGTCTTTTGCCGAAGCAGCGGCAATCCCTATTGCCGGGCTCACAGCAATACAAGCCTTAGTTAACAAAGGTGGGCTGCAACCAGGTCAGCGCGTGCTGATCAATGGCGCTTCTGGCGGTGTTGGCACCTTTGCCACGCAAATCGCCGCAGCGATGGGAGCTCATGTATCGGGTGTCTGCAGCACGCGCAACGTAGAGATGGTAAAAGGACTAGGCGCAGATCAGGTGTTTGACTACAAGACAGAAGACTACACTCAAAGCGGTCAACGATTCGATCTTATTGTTGATCTTGTTGGTAATCACAGTGTCGCAGCCAATCGATCCTTGCTCACACCCAAGGGCACTTTAGTCATCGTGGGTGCAACAAAAGGAGACTGGTTCGCTCCCTTGAAAAATGCGCTGGTGGCCGCCGTCACGCAACCATTTGTCGATCAGAAACTCGGGATGTTCATCGCCCAACTCAACCAACAAGATTTGACTCAGCTATCCGACATGATGACCGCAGGCGAGTTAAAAACCAGGATTGATCGCACCTATAAACTCGATGATCTTGCCACCGCAGTTCGCTATTCAGAGAGCGGGCGTGCCCGCGGAAAAATCATTATCGAGATCGAGATCGAGTAACGCTAGCCTTTTTACACGTCAGCCATCAAGAAGACGAAAAAAACGAAGCTTAATCATTGAAATATATAGATATTCTTGAGAGGTAAGCCCTCACCTGTTACACTGACTTAACACCAGAGATCATCTTAAGCCTAGGCAGTGGGGGGAGGCATATTGAGATTACTTGGATGTTTTTGCGCTGCGGTCATGTGCCGCAAACTTATAATTGGACTGATGCTGGTGGGGATAACTCACCAGAGTTACGCCTTGGATGGCTTGGCGCCCAGCGTCTGGGATTCAACCTCAGAATCCGGTTGCCGAACAACATTGACCTTTCTCAGTGATGAGGAATATATGTTGGAAAGTAGCGATCAAATCGTGATGAAAGCCTACAAGCTCACCAAATATCGACGCACGGAGTTTTTCGTCTTTTTTCAACGCACCGTAGCAAATAACGAGCAACTCAGTTGCGCTGGCATCAAAGCCGCAAGAATCGGCACAAGACTAAAATTCTACGCCAAATTCAATGCAGATATGACCCAGCTAGCTGTCTACCCTGAGCCGGATGAAAACTCTCAGATAAGTATCGAATATGTGAAACGAGGCAGTTAACGGCAACGAACGCCGATTTTAATCATCGTGTTGAGTGTCACTCACTGCTTTCTTGCGCACGTGATTAGAGTCAGTTTCATCGCCTTAACGTTCGCCACCCTCTTTTGATACATCGGCTATAAGTTCGGGTGATGTTCAATCGCAGACATCATTAAGACGAACAGCACGGTTCTGGCTTTGTGACGCATCAGTAGCGCTAGCCATTACTTCTGTAATGCTGAATTATGACGAAACCAAAAAAGCACCCATTTTCACCGGTCTTGCGGAAGCAACCTCTAGCACCATCGCAAAAGTGTTTTACCCTGCTATTGTCAGATTCTTGGAGCTCAATGCCCCACAAACTGGTCTTTTTCTCGGGGGAAAGAGCAGATTCCATCTAATCTTTTCTAGCGGAAAATTGTACTCAGAATTCGAGAGTATCATCGCTATAAATAAGATCGACCGAGCAATGCTCGGCCGATCAAATATCAGGTAGTTTATGCTTAAGTCATGTTGAAGAAACAAAGTTTGTTTCCATCAAGGTCGTAGACGTAACCGCCATAGAAAAAGTCAAAGCGTTGACCAGGCGCGCCGGCGTCTGTAGCACCTAATTCAATCGCTTTTTTGTAAAGTGCATCAGCACCTTCAGCCGAACCACCAGGAATAGCTACCATTTGGCCATTGCCACAGCTCTGCATTCCCTCATCAGCGGGAATACAAACAGCTAACATTGCGCCACCCTCATCGGTACCGTAGAACTTAATACGGTCCATTTCCATTAGTCTCTTGCCACCAACTAAACCCAATAGTTCGTCGTAAAAAGAGACAGCTTTGTCTAAGTCTTTTGACCCAATAGTCGTATATCCAATCATTGTTATTACCTGTTGTTTGTTAGTTAACTCATATAAAAAATGGTCTTCAAATTCTTAAGAAACCAATTTGAGGCGCTTGAGTTTGTAGCGTGTACGCATTTTGACTACCTATCGGTAGATAGTCAATAGCATTTGCAAAACAATTTGATGCTGATACGACTTTATTAAATGTTGCTCTATTCATTAAAAAAAATTTGACAATTAGATTCTCAACGCTATTATCTATCTATCACTAGGTAGATTTTTAGCAAAATCAGAAAGGTAAACTATGTTTGACATGAATAATTTAAAGAAGGTCTCTTCTTTTAAAAAAACAGCTCCGGAAGCGATGGCCGGTTTTATCGCATTGGATCAAGCCGCTATGAAAGACGGCGCTATTCCAAAGAAATACAAAGAGCTCATGGCACTGGCCGTGGCTTTAACAACGCAATGTGGCTATTGTTTAGAAGTCCATCGTAAAGCAGCTGTCGCTGCCGGTGCCACTGAAGAAGAACTGGCAGAAGCAACATTTGTTGCTGTGGCTTTACGTGCTGGTGCGGCGTTAACGCATGGCACCCATTTAGTCGAAGACTAACATTCCCCAATGGTACTCAGGTTCAATTATCAGCGAGCTGAGTGTTAGAAGTAGTGACTAGCACTCAGTTGCTATATAGATTTAAAACCAGGTTAAAAATATGAAGATTAATGCTGAATTTAATGAACGGGTTGTGGTTCACAGCGCCGATATGGAGTGGATTGACTCGCCGATGCCGGGTGTATCACGCCGCCCATTAGACCGTGTAGGCGGAGAAGTTGCACGTGCAACAACCATCGTACGCTATGCCCAAGGAAGCCACTTTTCTCCACATGTTCATACTGGTGGAGAAGAGTTTGTGGTTCTCGAAGGTGTCTTTCAAGACGAGCATGGTGATTTTCCTGCAGGGTCTTATATCCGCAACCCACCCCAATCAAGCCACACTCCTGGCTCTGAACCAGGGTGTGTAATCTTCGTGAAGTTGTGGCAATTTGTACCCACAGACCCCACTCATGTAAGACTCAACTCTCGTTTCATGAAACCTATTCCTGACCGCGATCACAACGGAGTTTCAGTTACATCGTTGTATATCGATGACCACGAGGAAGTGAGCATTCAAGACTGGCAAGCAAACACCGACATTTCTCTTGATGCCAGTCAGGGAATCGAGGTGTTGGTACTTGAGGGCTCTTTTTTTGAGTCTAGCGAGGTATTAAAAAAAGGGAGTTGGTTACGCTTACCGGTTGGTAGCACTCTAACAGCCAAAGCTGGTGGCGAAGGCTGTAAAGTTTGGATTAAGCAGCATCATCTCAATCGCGTTGATCAAGAGGTAAAACGGATTGAAAACGTCAATAGCTAGACAAATTTAGGCGAATCAAACCGTTTTGTGGGTGGCAGTGTCAACGCAGTTACCACCCGAGGTCTGAGGATGGTAAAGCTTATGGAAAATTTAATTGTACTGAGATAACGACGATGACCAAGAGAGAGACAACAATTTTACAGGCTGCCGAAGCCATGGTGCGACAAGGTGGGTATAACAGCTTTAGCTTTAGAGACATCGCGACCGAGGTGGGCATTAAGAGCGCCTCTGTACATTATCATTTTCCAACCAAGGAAGACCTTGGGGCGGCGGTCGCTCAATACTACACCGATAAATTCATTGACGCTCTCGGTGACCCAAATGATATTCACTCGTCTGGGAAAAACCCCATTGAATCTTACATCGCCGCTTTCAGAGCCGCTTTAATCGAAGACAAAGGCATGTGCTTGTGCGGAGTATTAGGGGCCGAAGCTGACGCGTTGCCAGAATCTGTGATTGCCGCGACAAGAATGTTTTTCGTCCGTAATATTGAGTGGTTAGAAAGAGCATACCTCTGCCTTGGCCATACCGAAAATTCTAAAGCCGCGGCGATTCAAACTGTCTCACTATTAGAAGGTGCAATGATTACTAGTGGCGCCATGACCGATATTAGCTACTTCGACGCATCAATAGAACTACTAAAACTCATTGATATTAGAGTTTAGTAGGCAACCACTTTTTAATACAAAGCCACTAAATATTCAGCGCTACTATTCTGCCAGAATAGTTCTTATCAGTATTAGCTTCGATCAATCTAGAGAGCAAAATGAAAACAAATGCAGTAGCGCTTATATTAGGTGCAGGGCCCGGCTTGGGCGAATCTTTGTGTAAACAATTCAGTGAAGCGAATTATCAAGTCGTAACGGTTAATCGTAGCCAAAAAAACGACAGCGGTTTAACTGACAACTACATTGTAGACCTAGGAGATACCAAAGCAGCGCAACTGACGTTAAGTGACATTATCAAAAAGCATGGAACCCCGTCGGTAGTTATCCACAATACAGCCCAATTAACAATTAAGCCCTTTTTAGAAACCAGCGAGCAAGAATATGAGCAGTGCTGGCGCGCGATGAGTAAATCGCTGTTTAATTCGATGCAAGCCGTTCTGCCAAGTATGATTGATGCCGGTAAGGGGTGCGTGTTGGTCTCGGGTGCGACAGCGAGTCTGCGCGGTGGCAACAAATTTTCGGCCTTTGCCTCAGCAAAGTTTGCGCTGAGAGGGTTGAGCCAATCATTAGCTCGCGAATATCAAAGCCAAGGCATTCACATCGCACACATCATCTTGGATGGGATTATTGATACCACGCGCAGCCGTGAAATGCATTCACTAAGCCCCGATTACATGTTGAAACCAGAAGATGTCGCACAACAGTATTTAAATCTAGTAAACCAACCAGAGTCGGTATGGACGCACGAGCTAGACCTTAGACCTAGTCGTGAAAACTTCTGATGAACAATAAGAGAATTGGAATTGTAGGTGCGGGTATCAGTGGTCTGCATACGGCCTATGAATTAGCAAAAATAGGCCAACCTTTTATCTTGTTTGAAGCACGCAAACGCACTGGTGGTCGTATTAGTTCGCCTCTTGCAACATCGAGTTCGGCCCGATTCGATATTGGCCCTTCTTGGTTTTGGCCCGGCCAAGCAAACGTCGAGAGCTTAGTAAGCGAACTCGGTTTAAACGAGCTGGTATTCGAACAATACGCCTCTGGCGATGCACTCTATGAACCAATTGACAGCCAAATCCGACGAGGCGTAGGCGGTATTTCAATGGCCGGTTCTAAGCGCCTGAATGGTGGCTTACAATCCTTAACGGACACGTTACGGCAAAAAATCACCGACCTTGCCGGTGAAGATTCAATTAAATTAAGCACTCGTGTTAGCTCAGTAAGTTTGGGTGAATCGTCTATTGATATAAAAGACGTTAACGGTGCTGGATGGCAGTGCGATAAAATCGTATTAGCACTCCCCCCAAGAGTTGCGCTCAACCTCATTACCTTCAACCCGGCGTTAAGCGATGAACGGCAACGGCAATTAAGCCAGGTTGCCACCTGGATGGCTGGGCATGCCAAAGCGGTGATACTTTATAAAACACCATTCTGGCGAAATACGAACCTATCCGGCGATATAATTAGTCATAGAGGCCCCTTGTCGGAAATTCATGACGCGTCACCATTTGAGGCTGCCAACCTTGATTGCTATGGCTTATTTGGTTTTTTTGCAACGCCGCCGGCTTATCGCAGTGACGATAAAGCGAAAGTCGACACACAAATAGCCAATCAATTAACACGCATATTCGGCCCTGATGCAGCATCGCCAATTGAAATAATTTATAAGGACTGGGCAAAGGATGATCTTGTCGCAAGCCAATTAGATCAAAAAATCCCAAATCATCATCCCAGCAATCATTGGGATTCCAAACTTGAAGATGACTGGCAGGAAAGGCTAATTTGGTCTGGGACAGAAAGTGCTGACGGACATTACAATGGCTACATTGAAGGTGCGATAATTGCTAGCAAAGCGTCATTGAATTTTCTTCAAAACCGCTAGGCCTAGGTATTGAGCATAATTAAAGTTTGGCTGCCCTTAACGAGTTATCGCGGAATAAGCTGAAGTTGCAAGATGGCCCAAACACGAATAGTCCAAGGCAATGACCCCATCGCATTCCAAAAAACAACAATGTCTTTAACTAAGCGCATCAGTTTCAACCCAACTCCGAAGCGCTAATAGAATGAGATATTTGTTCCAAATAACGCCTATAACAGCGGCAAGCATCAACATGTCATTTGCTGATTATTCTTGTTAAATTATTTTCCATAGTGGTACCGACAAGAAATTATTGTCAATTGATTGCCGTCCAGTACGTACACAAGACGATTTGTTTCATCGA